>SKSH01000223.1 GCA_007118075.1 Halobacteriales archaeon | reverse complement strand
TTCCCGGATCTTCACCCGGCGGGACCGTCGCCGATGCATGAATCCATCGACCAGGTCGTTGAGCGCTTCCTGCATGTCCTCATCGCCCCCGCCGCCTAACACGCCCATCTGCGGAGTGAACGACTCCATCTCAACCTCGTAATCGAGATCGATCACGTCATCGTCGATCTCGTTCTTCTGGAGCTGGCCAAGCACGCGGTTCCGCCGCCGGGTATGGCGGCGTTTCGCATTCGCCTCCCGCTTGCGCTTCTCTTCCGGATCTTCAGCCGCAGGTTCTGTCGGGTCCTCGTCCGATTTTTCGGGCTGTCTTGCCCGTTCCCGCTGCTCGACGAGAATTTCCGCCAGGCGCTGGTTCGCGGAGGATTCGGCATCTTCCTGGACGTTCTGCAACCGTTGCTGGTGGATCTGGCTGATCGACGTATCGACCAGGTCCCGGACCATCGATTCGACATCCCGCCCGACATAGCCGACCTCGGTGAAGTTCGATGCCTCAACCTTGAGGAAGGGCGCATCCAGGAACTTCGCGACCCGACGAGCGATCTCCGTCTTCCCGACTCCAGTCGGCCCGATCATCATGATGTTTTTGGGAAGGACTTCATCACGGATCTCTTCGGCCAGTTGCTGGCGGCGCCACCGATTGCGGATCGCCACGGCAACCGCGCGCTTGGCGTCGTCCTGCCCGACTACGAAGCGTTCGAGTTCGTTACAGGTTCTCCGTGGGGTCCAGGCCCGGGGCTCTTCGGCGAGCTGGATATCCTCATTGCTCGTTTGAGCTGTTGTCTTCGGACTGATCATGTGTTGCTGTAGCGGTTTCTACGATAAGTCGATCATTTGTATAGATACAGAGGTCCGCCGTGACACGCATGGCGGCTTCGGCAATCCCACGAGCAGACATCTCAGAGTGGCGAACAAGCGCCCGTGCCGCGGCAGTTGCGTACGGCCCGCCGGACCCGATTGCGATAATTCCGTCATCCGGCTCGATGACGTCGCCCTCGCCCGACATCAGCAGAAGTTGATCCGGATCGGCAACGATCAACTGAGCTTCAAGCCTGCGAAGGTACCGATCGGTTCGCCATTCACGAGCCATCTCCACTGCTGCCCGCCGAAGGTCGCCATCATGCGAGCGCAACTGCCCTTCGAACTTTTCGAACAGCGTCAATGCGTCGGCAACCGCGCCGGCGAATCCGGCAATCACCTGGCCATCAGCCAGCGTGCGGATCTTCCGGGCACTGTGCTTGACGACGACATCTCCGAAGGTTACTTGCCCGTCACCTGCCATCGCCACCGAGCCGTCGCGCACCACGCCGATAATCGTCGTAGCGTGCATTGAGTGACCCTGGCCGGACGGCGACCCGCTCCAGGGCGATTGCTGGAATCCGGCATAAGCCATTGTACACCTGCGCGTTCTGAATCAGGCTATCGTGATCGCTCCCCGGTCAGATGCAGGACCTCTGTCACTACAGGCCAGGGCATCAGTGCGTGCGTTCCGGGTCAGGACGCCTTTGCGACGTCGGCGGACTCCTTGTAGTTGCAAGCGCGGCATTTCACGCCGCCGCGCTTGCCGGCCTCGACCAGAATATCGCCGCATTCCGAACAACTCCGCCCGACCGGCTTGGCCCAGGAAATGAACTCGCACTCTGGATAACGACTGCAGCCGTAGAACGGCCGGCCCTTCTTCGAGCGACGTTCGACAACCTCGCCCTCGCCACATTCCGGACAATCGACGCCGACCTTGACGAGCAACGGTTTCGAGTTCCGGCAATCCGGGAACCCGGAGCAGGCGATGAATTTGCCGAACCGGCCAAGCTTGATCACCATGGGCCGGCCACATTTCTCGCACAGTTCGTTGCGTTCGACCGGAGCAATTGCGCTCGGCTGGAGCGTCTCCCCCTCACTGAGCTGCAGGAGCGCCCCGCCGGCCGCGTTGTTCGCCCGAACGTCGGGCGCCACCTCCGGGTAGATCTCCAGAAAGCCCCACTTCTCGGCGATGCCGGCCTGGGCAACGAAGATGTACCGGGTGCCGCTTGCCTCGCTCTCGGCTTCCATGGTGACCGAAACAGTCTCCAGAATCGCTTCCGTCGCCTGAGTGGCAACCAGCCGTCGCCAGATCAGGTCGTAGAGCCGGTACTGCTCGGTCGTCAGGTACGACCGCACGTTCTCCGGCGCACGATTCGGATCGCTCGGCACCACAACCCCGGCCAGCGTACGCTCTCCACCCGATTCATCTTCACCATCGTCAGTGATCTGCGCTTGACCGTTGGCCACCAGCGATGGGCCATAGTGCGTTCGCACCAGATCGGCAACATCATTCCAGTCCGGCTGCGGGATGTTGCTCGATTTGGTGTGGATATCCGATTGGTTCTTCACCCGTTCGAGTACACCGAGGCTCTGTTGATATCCTGCCCGAGGATCGCGGACGGTCGACTGGAGCCGATTGACTGTTTCGACGTTGTGGGCGATGACATCCGGGCGAGCATCGATGATATGGTCGATGAGTTCGTCCTCACCCCGGAAATCTGGGATCAAAACCTCGATCAAGACGTCTGGGTGGGCATCGCGAACCGATCGGATCGTCTCAGCGAAGTGACCCGATCCCTGATCGGGAAGGTCGTCTCGATCGACAGAGGTGATGACAACATAGTCGAGACCGATCTCTGCCACGGCGCTCGCGACGTTTGTTGGCTCATCCTCGTCGAGTGGATCGCCGCCTCCGGTCGCGACATCACAGAATCCACAGGTGCGTGTGCAGGTATCGCCCATAATCATGAAGGTCGCGGTCCCTGGGGTACCATCACTCCCACTCCAACACTCACCCATGTTGGGACAGCTTGCCTCCTCACAGACCGTGTAAAGACCATGCTCTCTGAGGGTGCGTCTGATCGAAGCGAACTCCCGGCCAGCTGGTGGTTCCATGCGGAGCCACTCTGGCTTTCGGGCGCTGCTCATCATCGGAGATGGTGTCGGCACAATCAAAAGTGTGTACATCCAAGAGTCGCCAGTTCGACCCGAATCTGATATCGATTTCCGGCTGGTCAGGTATCCGCCGTTCGATCACGATGAAAAAACCGTGGACGGTATACCCGATGGGACCGCAGAACTTCCCATGAATGGATCGCTTGAGGCGGGCGCCATCTGGCTCGATGGCGACGCCGATCATCAGCTATACCAATCCAATGGGGTTGGGCGGATGGCCACCGACGGCCGCCTTAAGGTTTCATGGGCCGAAGCAGCATACCTGCTTGAGCGCGATGAACTTACATCGGTCGATGGAATGGGGTTCGAAACATTCCTCTCCGCACCTCCGGATTCTTTGGCAATCGATCGGTGGTTGGTGTACCGCGATCTGCGGTCTCGAGGGTATTACTTATCGACGGCTTATGAACCGGGAGAGTCACCGACGGTGACCAAAGTTGACTTCCTGGTGAGACCACGAGGAGCCGCTCCGACGAGCGATGAAGTAGCTCACCGAATGAATGTGGTCAACGAGGCAACTGTGGTCCATCTCCCGTCGATCGTTTCGATGACACTAGCGGTGGCTGACGACGAAGGTGAACTCACATACATCGATATCGAACCGTTCACCCCTCGAGGATCGACCTCGATCGACCACTGGTTACCATCGAAGGGCCGTCGGGTCGGCCAACGGGTGCTCGTGAGAGAGCCATCCGATATGATGGTCAGTCCCGGATTCTTCGGCAGCGACCTTGGGGAATCAAGTATCCTGTTGAATGCGCTCGAAGCCTGGTATCTCGATGAAATGGACCTCCTCGATGTGGCCGATTGTCCTTCTCCAGAAGACGAGAAGCAAGCCGTGGTATACCGGGCGCTTCGAGATCACGGGTGTGTCCCACGCTCCGGATTGAAATTCGGTGCTGACTTCCGCGTATATACCGACGTTGCGGACGCCTCCGATCCAGGCCATTCTTCGTACCTCGTCGAGGTCGTCGATGGTGAGGCGACGTTCACACCGCGAATCCTCTCACGTGCGGTCAGATTGGCTGGTGGTGTCAGAAAGCGTCATGTCATCGCCGCCGTTGATGGTACGGAGCTCGACTGGTACGAAGTTGAACGGAAACGGCCGTGAACTTCGTCTAGGGAATATCTCGCCCGCGTTGGACGACGAGCAGCATCACCCAGATGGCGTAGATCAACGCACCGACCAGTTCAGGGAGTGCAATCCCGTCGAGCGTGACAACCCCGAAGATCCAGGCGACCACATGGAGGAGGATCAGATTGAGTGCGACTCGTGCTCGTTTGTGACGGCCGGCTTGTTGGTCACCGTAGGCGGTGATAAGAATACCAACGGAGATACCGACGAAAAAGAGCACGGCGACCGGAACGTGCAGCACATGGTCGGTGGGGAAGACCCCGATTGCTGCGAGTGATATCGAGGCGATCATCATGATCGTGGTTCCGATGCGTTGAGCCTGATGGCTGAATCGGTTAATCAGCGTCGCAAAGAAGACCGTCGCGAGTGTACCGGTGATGATCATCGTCCCGTTGAACAGAAATGCCACACCGTGCTCAGGCGTACCCAACGATGAAAGCGAGTCAGCCGTGATAGAGAATCCATCTGCCAGGCCAATCGAGAGCATCAACCCTGCTATGCCGACGAAAACAGCGAACAATCCGACAACGTGGCCGATCGCCTCGATGGAGACGTTGTCCAACCCTCTCAGCAGGTCCATGCTCGTCCCTCGGAACCCTGAGCATTTAAGACTCCCCGGTCGATGAACGACGGACCGCTTCGAATGGCTTTAGGCAGGAGCCGAACGATGGGGTTGATGGATACCACATCCACGACCCCCCATGGCACAAGACGACGACCACCAACCAGACGAGACGGCTGATCCCGTCATCGATCCGTGGGGCTCAGACACGATAGAGGACTATCGCGAGCTCTTCGAGCACTTCGGTATCGAGCCGTTCGAGGAGGTATTCGATGGGATCCCCTCGCCGCATCACCTCATGCGGCGTGGTGTCATCTTCGGCCATCGAGACTACGGCCGAGTTCTCGAGGCGATGCAGAAGGATGAACCGTTCGCTGCCTTGTCTGGGTTCATGCCCACCGGGGAACCGCATGTCGGACACAAGATGGTCTTCGATGAGCTGGTCTGGCACCAACAACACGGGGGTGAGGTGTACGGCCTCGTCGCTGACCTCGAGGCTCACAGCGCCCGTGGGATGTCATGGGAGGAGATCGACGAGTACGCCAAGGCCTATGTCCTGTCGTTCCTCGCAGCCGGTTTCGACCCCGAGACCGGCACGTTGTATCGACAGTCGGCGAACCGCGAGGTCCAGGACCTCGCCTTCGAGATCGGCATCGAGGCGAACTTCTCGGAGATGCAGTCGATCTACGGGTTCGATGGTGAGACCGATGTCTCACACCTTCAGAGTGTGATCACGCAGGCGGCTGATATCCTCTATCCCCAGCTCGTCCATGGGCCACTCCCGACGATCATCCCGGTTGGTCCGGATCAGGATCCGCATGTCAGATTGACCCGTGACTTGGCCGCCAGGACCCGCTACTTCGGCGTCACACGCGCATACGCCAGCTTCGAAGCAGATTCTGACGAGCTCGAGCTGCTCGAGACAGCCTATTCGACACGAGAAATCTATGCAGAAGACGCAGAGACCCCACGGTGTGGCGAGGCTGCTGCATGGCTGGATGCGTCCGAGACGGACGATCCAAAAACCAAAGCCGGCGCGATAGAGAAGCTGCGAAACGCCGGTAAGGAGCCGCTAGAACCACGGGTTCGACTCCTAGTCCGCAAGGCACCGCCGCAAGCATTCGAGGCACTCATCGAGGCGGTCGAAGGGAAAAAACGAGTCTACGATGCCCACATCGATTGTTTCGACCTCGAGCTCGAGGAAGCTGAGCAATTGGCCAGAACGATCGAGCTCGAGACCGGTGGCTACGGTTTCATCCCTCCCTCGTCGTTCTATCATCGCTTCATCAGTGGTCTTACCGGTGGGAAGATGAGCTCCTCCGTCGAGGCGAGCCATATCAGCCTGCTCGATGACCCAGAGGTCGGCGCCAGAAAGGTCGAGGAGGCAACCACCGGTGGGCGTGAGACGGCTGCGCTCCAGCGAGAACTCGGTGGTCAGGCAGATGACTGTCCCGTGTACGAACTCTACGCGTACGTCCTCGCAGGTGAAGACGACGAACTGGCTGAGACCGTCTATCGCGAATGTGTCGGTGGCGAACGCCTCTGTGGGGACTGCAAGACACAGGCAGCCGAGCTCATGCGTGAGTTCCTCGAGGAGCATCAGGCCAAACGTGCAGAGTGGGAAGATCGACTCGACGAGCTTGATATCGAGTTGATGACCGACCGGAAGCTCGGCCGGTGACAACCTTTTTTACCCCGGCCAGTTCAGCGATACCAATGCGAACCGGGTCGCTCCAGCCACCGATGGTATCGGCATCAGGAGCCCCGGCGCTGGGCTTCGGACGCTTTTTCGCGTGTATCTCGTGACCGTGGGATACCGCGGCGGGCGTGGTTGAAATCGGTAACTTCGGTCCGGAACCGCTAACTGACCGCACGCAGGCACATCCATCAACGACCATATGCAACTCACACCTGAGCAACACGCGGTCCTGTCAGCCGCAAGCGCCAGCGAGCCGCAGCCCCTTGACGAGATAGCGGCGTCAGCTGGCCTCACCGAGGCAACCACCGCAGGTGCGGCCTTCGCACTCGAGGAGGCAGGGCTCCTTGAGCTCGAAGAGCATGAGTCTGTCACCTACCGCCTCACCGATGAAGCACAGCGCTATCGAGAACAGGACCTTCCAGAGCTACGACTGTACCGAGCCGCTCTTGAGCAGGGAGCGGAGGAAACACCACAACCCCTCGGCGAGATCATTGCTGCGGCATCCCTTGAGGGTCCCGCGGTCGAGATTGCTCTCGCCAACCTCGCACGCAAGGGCTACGGAGAGATCGAAGCCGGGCAGCTTCGCCTTACATCCGGACGATCGCCAGCAGATGATCTTGAGCGAACGGCGCTTGAGACGATCGCCGCCGGGGACCGACCCGATCAAGAGATCATCGATGCCCTCATCCATCGAGATTTGGTCACCGAGGAGACGACCGCCGAACGGACGATCACCCTCACCGATGACGGTGTCGACGCACTGATGCTGGGAGTCGAGGTGAGTGACGATGTCGGCGAGGTCGAACCAGTCCATCTCACCGGTGGGCAGTGGCGGAAGATCACCTATCGAACCTACAACGTCGAGGCCGATGCTGCGCCGATCCCTGCCGGTAAACGGCATCTGCTCCGGCAGGTGGCTGACCGGGTGATCGACGTGCTCGTCGGCATGGGTTTTCGGGAGATGACCGGGCCGCATGTCGATGCCGACTTCTGGATCAACGATTGTCTGTTCATGCCACAGGATCACCCGGCGAGGACCCACTGGGACCGATTCGAGTTGGCTGAACCGACTGAGATCGATTCACTACCCAGCGACCTCGTCGAACGGGTCCGTACTGCACACCTCGAAGGCGTCGGTGAGGAGGGAGACGGATATGCCTCTGAGTGGGACGAGGGCTTCGCCAGGGCGCTTGCGCTTCGTGGGCATACCACCTCACTCACGACGAGATACCTCTCAGGCGAGGCGATTGGTGCATTGGAGCCGCCACAGCGCTTTTTCAGCGTCGAGAAGGTCTACCGTAACGACACCCTCGATCCGACTCACCTCCTTGAGTTCTTCCAGATTGAGGGATGGGTGATGGCCGAAGAGCTTTCGGTACGAGACCTGATGGGAACCTTCGAGGAATTCTACGCCAAATTCGGCATCCACGACCTCGAGTTCAAGCCACACTACAATCCCTACACTGAACCGAGCTTTGAACTGTTCGGGACCCACCCAAAGACCGGTGAGCAGATTGAGATCGGCAACAGCGGGATTTTCCGCGATGAGATGCTCAGGCCTCTCGGGATCGACGCAGACGTGATGGCTTGGGGGCTTGCACTCGAACGGCTTGCCATGTTGATCACGGGCGAAGCTGACATCCGTAATGTCCATGGCACGCTCGTCGACCTTGATTTCCTCCGTGAAGCGGAGGTGATCTACTGATGCCAACCGTCGAGGTCGACCCAGACGAGCTTAGACAACTAACCGGCCGGTCTGTCGATGATGGTGAGCTCATCAGTGATCTATTCAATCTCGGCCTTGAGCTCGAGGGTGAGACCGAAGCGGGCGAGCTCGAGCTAGAGTTTGCACCGGACCGCCTCGACCGACTCAGTGTCGAGGGTATCGCTCGGTCGTTACGCTATCAGTACGGCATCGACCGTGGGGTGTATGTCCCGAACGTCAACGATGGTGATTGGACCTTCCAAGTGGATCCATCGGTCCCAGCCGAGCGACCGTACGTGACCGGTTTCATCGCCCGTGGTATCGAACTGTCTGAGACCCGGTTGGCATCGATAATCCAGCTCCAAGAAAAGCTACACCGAACCATGGGTCGACAACGCCGTAAAGGGGCCATCGGTATCCACGACCTCGCCATGCTCAAGGGGACCGACGTAGGCGATGAACACCCCTCGATCACCTACCGCGGTATCGCGGGAGATGAGGTGTCGTTCGTCCCACTCGATGCAGAGGAGGCGTTAACGCCTGAAGAGGTCGTGACCGACCACCCTACCGGTCGGCAGTATGGTGACCTGGTGGCATCGTATGATTCCTATCCCGCGATCTTCGACGATATCGGCCTGTTCAGCCTCCCACCGATCATCAACGGCAAGCGCACCGAGGTGGACACGGGAACGACCGATTTGCTTGTCGAACTGACCGGGACCGACCAGTGGACCATCGATCGGATGGGGGTGATCCTTGCGTATGCACTCGACGCACGAGGCGCCTCGATCGAGTCGGTCACCATCGAATATGCCGATGAGGTGGTGACCCGACCGGAGCTGACCGTTCGCGAAAAGCGCGTCACCCACGATCGGATAGAACGCGTGCTCGGTATCGACCTATCACCTGAGATGGTGATCGATCTCGCCGAACGAGCCGGGCTTGATGCAAAAGCAGATGACGGTGTATACACCATCTCGATCCCTCCATATCGCGTCGATGTACTCCATCCCCTCGACCTGATCGATGACTTCGGTCGGGCATACGGGTTCAACCGGCTCGAACCGCGATATCCTCCTGTCGGGACCATCGGTGAACGGACCGAACGAACCCGATTGGAGCGAGCGGTCAGGGATGGCCTCATCGGCCTCGGATTCGAGGATCTGTTG
>SKSH01000148.1 GCA_007118075.1 Halobacteriales archaeon | reverse complement strand
TTCACGCATGCGCGAATTCGTCTTTACCATCGAGCATCGACCGGGGGTCTCTGCGCTCACGGACGTCTTCATCGACCATCCCGAGTTGATCGCCGAGACGATCACGATCACGATCTCAAAGAGCGGGATGTGGCGGGTCGATCGAGTGAGCGGGTCGGAAACGGCCCTGCAGGCGTTCAAGGACGCCTACACCGATCCGGTGTACTGTATCGAGTGTGGCGGCGACGAGCGCGAGTGCACCTCGGAGTGGACCTTCGAGATCCTGTCCGAGACGCAGGATTCGATGACGATCTACAGCTACCTCGAGCGGCTACCGGCGTACTGCCACTCGATCCCGCACCTGGCCACCCTGGAGTTCGGCGACGGGCTCGTCTTCGATGCACAGCGACGCCAGCACATCTACGAGTGGCGCATCCTCTTGCCCGATGGTCCGCCGATCGGAACGCTGTTCGACCGGCTCAGCGACGGTATCGGTGACGAGGTCCAGATCACCCTCCAGCAGGTCACATCGCCAACCCGGTGGGATGACCGCATCACGACCATCGCCGACCTGCCGCACGAGCAGCGCCAGGCGTTGGAGGCGGCCGTGGGAGCGGGGTACTATGCGACACCCCGATCGATCGACCTCGCCACCCTCTCTGACGAGCTTGAGGTCCCGAAATCGACGCCCCGCTACCGGCTTCGCCGGGCGGAGGCGTGGCTCATCGAATCGTTCGTCTCCGAACACAGTCTGCTCGATTACTCGACCGAGGAAGCGGTGACCCATCGGGTTGAGGACGCGCCACGCTGAGTTCAACGTCTACCGAATCAATTCGGTATAGACCGAATCACCACTTATTGTTGGTGTACTCCTCCTGGCGATTGCATGTCCAAGATTGTGACGAAGGCTGAGGACGCACAACCAAGAGGATACAGCGGGGTTAACTTCGAATTGTTGGCAGTTGGCGAAGAGACGATGGTGACGAAGATGCGTTTTGAAGCCGGCGACGAAGTACAGCCACACGATCATCCGAATGAACAAAGCGGCTACGTCATCTCCGGTCGGCATCGGCTGATCGTGGATGGTACGGAGACGATCATCGAGGCTGGCGACAGCTACACGATCCCGAAGGGGGCTGAACACGCGGTTGAGGTACTCGAAACGGGTGATGTGATCGACGTGTTCGTACCACCCCGAGAACAGTACCGCTGAGGTCACCTACAGCACCCCGGCTGCAGACGCACCGGTTTGAACAAATCCTTCGATCGGTATGTTCCGAGTCAATAGCTACTCGGTCGCCTCGGATCCCCGGTCTTTCCACCACTTGAACACGTACCCGACACCAACGATACTGGCTACCGTCCCGACGATTCCGAAACCGGGGATAGAGTCGATTCCCGGTACCGAGTCGGTGCCATCGAGCTGTTGTTCGAGCTCGTCTATCCGCTGTGCCTTCTCCTCCAGTTTTTCTTCGATATCATCGATCGTTTCAGATCGAACGCGGAGGGTTTCGATCGCCTCGTAGGTCACACCATCATCGGTGGTAACTGAGAGTCGAATGGCGTGTCCACCAACCTCCTCGAAGGTGTGTGTAACGACCTCACCAGACAGCGTGGTCTCGCCGTCGATCTCCCATGAATATTCGACGACGTCACTACCTGGTGGATCTGACAGGGTCCCATCGAGAACGACCTGCTCTCCGGAAATGGGATCGACTGGATGGAATGAGATGTATGCATAGAGGTTTGCAACACCACCCCCGAGATCGCTTCGCATGGCCTCGATGTCGTCACCATCCAGGACTCGCTGGTGAAACTCGATGAGATCACCCATAGCCGGACGTGGTGAATGCCCGGTATCCTCATACATCCGGAAGATCGCGCTGGTTCCCTCTGACTCGTGCACGGCCCGACACAGTGGGAACCGCTCATCCTGCATATGTTGGCCGTAGACCTCGAGCGCGACCTGGTCGAAGTCGCCGGTCCACGCGTCGTCGAACGGGATGGTGTCGTTCGTGTCGATCTCGCCGAGGTAGAGGAACTGTGGTACATCACGGTAGGTTTCACGGTCGAATGCCTCGCCGGTGAGTTCTTCGAGGTTGGCGATACCGATGTGATACTCCAGCGTCTGTCCTTGAAGCTCTTCGATGGGCAGCGTCACCATCCCGTTGAGGCCGCCGGCACTCGCAGAATGCACCTTGTCGGGATGTAGCGTGACAAAGCGTTCAACAAAGTTACCTGATGCCGAGAAACCGGTCATGATGATGCCCTCGTCGAGCACGGGATACCCATGGTCATCGAGGCGGGTCTTCGCATCCTCGACCATCGCCAACAGCTGCAGATCAACCCGTTCGAGTGGTCCATCGTCGATCTGCATCGTCTCTCGGTCGAGGGCGTGGATGTAGTGTGACCAGTCGACCGGTTCTTCCGCCGGTCTCGGGAACACCGGGATGACGAGCGGGCCTCCCAGCGCATCGACGATGTCACGACCGAGACTGCTTTCGGCGGTGTTCTCACCCGCTTCGAGGTGTACCTCAAGGTTGTCGTCGGTGGTGCCAGTGTTTGTCGGCTCGACAACCACGGGCATCGGTGCTTCTTCCGCGATCTTCGTCGGCGCATAAAGGACGTACGGATAGTTGAACCCGGCATCAGAATCTGCATCGACCAGGGTTGGCTCAATCTCATCGTAAACCTCGACTGGATCCTCAATCTCGATGGCAGCCTGGTCGAGGGCGAACCCGGATCCGGATTCGTCATACAGACTCACCTGAATCTCGAAGCTCTCGGTGATCGGTGGATCAAACTCGAGCTCGTAGTCGGTCACCGCTGTGCCTGCCTCGAATCCGATACCGAATAGGATGTCCTCGTCGGTAGTCAGATTGAGCACTCCGAGCTCTGCATCGATATCGGTCTCGAGCTTGTCGATGATGACCGAGGTCCCATCGCTTGATTGGTCAGCAATCTCGATCGTGCCTTGGTCGGAGGCGACTGTGGTTTTCACCGTCGTACTGATGCCGCCGATACCAGCGAAGGCTCCGATCACGCTGAGGATGGTGCGACGAGAGATCAACTTCGACACCGCATGTTGGTTTATACCTGACAACAATCCATAATAGAGTTACTCAATTGATCGACTGAATCGACCGCTTCCAAGCGTCATAACGGGGGTGGATACAGATGGCTCGTGCTGTCGGTGGTGAGACGTGCGTCATCATCGCGTCAGTCCGTCGAACGTTCCACTACCGGCACCGTCCACGTATCCCTGAGGAACCAACTGATCGTGACGACCGTCGCGAGCAGGTACGACACAGCGAACGCATACCAGACCCCGATGACTCCCATATCGAACCAGACGAGCAGGATCACGCTCAATGGAATTCTGAACAGCCACATCTCCGCACCGTTGAACACGAGCGCTAACCTCGTGTGCCCACTGCCTCTGAAGGCACCGAGAAACACCTGGAACACCCCGTAGACAGCGTACGCTGGTCCGACGATCCAGACGTATGCCGCACCGAGGCGAATCACCTCCTCAGCGGCATTTGCCGACTCACCTCCGGCGAGGAACGTCGAGACGATCGACTCTGCGAATGGGTATGCCAATCCGACGACGGCGGTGAGGACGATGAGGACGACTCCACTCGCGAGGTACACTGCACGTCGCGCTCGCGCTACTTGCTGTGCACCGAGATTCTGCCCGACGACGGTCTCGGTCCCTCTGGCGAGTCCGAGTGCGGGGAGAAAGACGAGCATCGCCAGGTACTCGGCGATCCCGTATGCGGCCACCGCAGCATCACCCTCGATGGCGATGATGGCGGTCAAGACGGCGATACCCGACGAGCGAAGCCCCATCTCGAAGGAGGTCGGCACACCGATATCGGCGATCTTCGCGACCGTCTCTCGGCGTGGGAAGAGATCGCCAACCCCGATCGAGATGCCGATCGACCCTGTGTAAAGGAGATAGAGGCCGATTCCCCCGGCGATGGTTCGCGAGAGCACCGTGGCGACTGCGGCGCCTGGCACCCCCCACCCCTCAAAACCGGTCATCGCCGCGAGTGACTCGGCCAGGGTAGGCTGGCCGAGCCACACCAAGAGCGGGTTGTCGATGAACCCGTGGATGAAGAACGGGTCGATTACCATGTTGACCCCGACACTGAGGACCATCAGGTACAGCGGTGTGCGCGTGTCGCCCCAACCGCGTGAGAGGGAATCAAAAACGAAGAACCAGAACACCGGCGTGAGCCCGAGGAAGGAGATCCGGGTGTATTGAACGGCGAGGGTGTGTGGGTCGGTACCTGGCGTTGCACCGATGAGATCGAGCAGGGTCGGTGCAAGTGTGTAACCGATCACGGCGAAGGCAAGCGAAAGGAGCGTGACGAATGTGAACGTCTGTCCGGCATAGTGGTCGCTCAACTCGGTCCGACCGGCCCCCTTGCTCTGGGCGATGAGTACTGTACCGGCTGTGGTGATGCCAAACCCCAAGCTGATGACGAGGAAGATGACCGGCCACGAATAGGACATCGCCGCAACCGCGTCCGTACCAAGATAACCGATCCAGTACAGATCGACGAGGTAGTACACGACGTCGAGGGAGTACGACAGGATGATCGGTGCTGAGAGGATGAGCATCGGCAGGAAGAGCCGCCCATCGGTGACGTTGACCGACCGGTCCTCGGATTCGGCTTCACCGGGATCGTAGGTATCCTCTGGGTCTGCTCGTTCGTCCATGATGGTCTGAGTAGGTGGTGGCTGTCAAGCCCCACCGAGTTGTCCGAAGCGGGTTCGGAGCGCGGTCATCGCCGCTGATCGTGCATGGCGGCCACCGGTATTGTTGGCGTACCTTATCAGGTGGTCAGTATAACCGTTCGCTGAAGTCGAGTTCAGTTTCCACGCTGAGCGTTGCACCGATTCGGTTGGCTCCTCGAGCAGCCACTCGATCGGCTTTGGGGTGTGCGCTCGATTGAGACAAACAAGCCACGATGGAGCAGTACTGCACCCTCGATCATACTCACCACGACCAGTGACTAGGGGGTGATGTATCTGAGATGGGCAGGCCTTCCCTTTTTGTCATCCAGGCAATCTGCGTGGCGATGCGCTTGAGCTCGGTCGACGACAAAGCATCCTGGCAACCTAGCTGATTGCCCATATCGTGAGAAGCAATCCCGAAGATTTATATTAGTAATTGCTAATATTAGAATGTACTAATATGGTTCCTCCATCCATGAAAACACCTCAATCTGGGCCATCACGACAGCAGGAAGCATCGTGTTCATGCGCACCGCGTTCCCATCCGCTCGATGAATCATCGATTGCCACGGATGTAGAACTCCTGGCGACCCTCGCCAACGAGACACGTTATGAGATTCTCCGCATCATCGCTGATGCGAAAGACGACCTCTGCGTGTGTGAGATCGAACCTGCACTCGACGTAAGTCAGGGAGCGGTCAGCCAGGCACTCGCACGCCTTGTCAGTGCAGACCTCCTCGAGCGTCGTAAAGCGGGTCGGTGGCGGTATTACCGGACGACCTCCCGTGCTGAAGCCATCATCGACCTACTGGATGAGACACAAGTGAGTAACCATGACTGACACCACCAGCAACAAGCGCGATGCAGTAGATGCCAGTGAGATTCGTTCAGCAGTTCGACAACGCTATGGCCGCATTGCCGAAACGGAAACCGGTTGCTGTGGTCCAGATATCGCGACCGAATCAACCACTTGTTGTGGATCAGAGACTTCCACATCGGACCCCTCTCGTGAGCTGTCCAAGCAACTCGGGTACGCGGACGAAGACCTCGATGCCGTCGTTGACGGGGCAAACCTGAATCTCGGGTGTGGCAACCCGACGGCGATCGCCGGCCTGAACGCTGGTGAGACAGTCCTTGACCTCGGTTCCGGTGGCGGATTCGATTGCTTCCTCGCAGCTCGCGAGGTCGGTTCAGCTGGGCAGGTAATCGGCGTTGATATGACACCTGAGATGGTCGAGCGTGCCCGTGAGAACGCCCAGCAACATGATGCTGTGCATGTCGAGTTCAGGCTCGGTGAGATCGAACACCTCCCGGTCCCCAACACCTCGGTGGACGTGATCATCTCGAACTGTGTCATCAACCTTTCACCAAACAAGCAACAGGTGTTCCACGAGGCATATCGCGTTCTGCGTCCAGGTGGCCGTCTGGCGATCTCTGATGTGGTCCTGACGGCTGAGCTTCCAGCTGACATCCGTGTTGATCTGTCGTCGGTTGCTGGGTGTGTCGGTGGGGCAGCATCGATCCCTGCACTCGAAGGGATGTTGCACGAGGCGGGGTTCGGCGATGTTGCCATCGAACCGAAGTCGGAAAGCGCGGCGTTCATCCGCGAGTGGAGCGACGACCACGATCTGAGTGATTATCTCGTGTCGGCGACGATCGAGGGTAAGAAACCGGTAGACTAGATTGTACTTTCCAAGATTCCCCATCGACGGACCAATCGTTCGTTGAGACCATCACCGGGATAACCAATCCTCAACAGATGGACTGGTCGAATATCATCCCACCAGTTGAATGGATGTTTGCAACAACTCCGTAGCCGGAATCTGTTTCTTGAATCGGCCTCCTTAGTAGCTCATGCGAAAGGTGACCATCCAGGACCTCGATCCACCATCGACGACGAGTCCGGCATATGTTCTTCCCCTTGGTGATCCATTGGGGACGACTCACCTCTCGATCAATTACTTCGAACTCGATCCCGGTGACCAGTTCGGATATGAGTTCCATCGTCACCTCGATCAAGAGGAGGTCTTTTACATCCAGCAAGGGACCGCGACCTTCGAAACCTCTGATGACGAAATTGAGGTGTCAGCGGGTGAGGCGATTCGCTTCTCCCCTGGTGAGTTCCAACTTGGCCGCAATCTGGGCGCATCGAAGGTGATTGCGTTGGCCCTCGGTGCACCGAAGGGGACTGAGGAGATCGAATACTATCGCCAGTGTCCAGCGTGTGAAACGAGGACGATTCAACCGGTTACGTTCGACTCTGAGGAACGGATCGTTCGAATCAGCTGTGCCGAGTGTGATTCTCTTGTCGAGGAGATTGCCCTCTGAGGGAACGTCTACCTCTTGGGAACAGGATCGGACTGGCACCGCATCTGTGGTTGGTTAACGGCGGGTTATCTATCATTACGGTTGATGGTCGAATGCGCTGTAATTCCGTCCTACTTGAATCGATCTGTGTCGAGACCCAGACTCTAATTCCTAACTGGTCTATGCATCATATTACCAACTGCCGAAGAACTGTATTCCTCGACTTATTTCGAGCGGATCCATACGAGTGGACCAGTTCTGGTCGCTTCCGACCATTGGCGAACAATGTAGTGCCATCCGTCGGCAAATTCCAGTTGATAGTCGACGTAATCGCCCATATCTCCCCGGAATTACCAAATTGACAACAGTTTATAAGGTTCATCAGTCGGGATGATATCGTGCTCGATACTCGGTGGGAGGAAGAAGATATCACCCTTCTTTACCGTGAAACGTTCACCTTCAACATCGTACTCGATACTTCCGACTGGTACGAGCGCCATGGTGAATTCACTATCTCTGATGTCAGTCTAAGATTGTCTTTCTAACTCCATACTAGTCTAATGCGATCACACCTCATCAATCAAAATGTGCTGACACGACTGCAAACCGGGAATACGTGCAAGGATGTTTATCGCAATATCATCTATCTCTCGTCAAACGAAGCAGCTCAACAGCATCGGTCTCGGGAAAACGTTGGCTGGTTCTCCATAGATTCACAGCCACTTGCTCGCCAAGTACAGGTGTCACCAGCGCATCGAATTTCTGACGGAGTTCTTCGTGTGTCAACGGTCGTTCAGCACCACCACGCGCATGGGGGATGGTCACCGACGCTCGAGTTCCGTCTGTAAGCTCCACCGTGACCCGTGCACCACGACTATCGGGGACCGCCTGGGCGAATTCATCGGTCGCCTCAACTTGGACTCTTTCAGCGATCTCATAGACGTTTTCGATGAGTGCGCTAGCTTCGAATGCTGATTTACCTGCATGACCGTGATGGATCCGGGTCGAGATGGCGAATGGGAGCGAGAACCTCGCCGAGAGCGGATTGGTCGGTCTTGTCTCGTTTAATGATGCAGCGGTGGGATAGGTTTCGACGGTGATCTGGCTGATGGCTGTTGAGAGATCGATGCCGTCGTCTTCGAGGCGGTCTATGGCATCGATCGCCGGATGGGTGTAACGACACGCCGCATGAAACTTGAAATAGCCCTCCTCGATCGTCCACTGGTCGCCGAGGGATCCGGATTCTATCGGTCCGAGTCCATTCTCGGTCGTCCGATCTAGATGGAGATTGATGCCATCTGCCAGACCAGTGAATCCTGCCTGTGCTTGTTCAACGACTGCCACGGTAGCAGGGACGACCATCCCTGCGTAGGTGTTGCGTACCGTCCGTCCTGACGTCGCAGCCTCGAAGTGGGTGTGTTGTGCATGATTCGGTGCCATCGAAATCGCCTCCCGTGTCGATTCCTCATCGAGCCCAAGCGCACGGGCGACACCGGCGACGGCACCGACGATGCCCCACACCCCATGTGGGTGATAGCCATTGGCGAGAGGTTGTGAAGCTTCACCGATCCTGACGGCTACCTCGTATCCGGCGACCAATCCGGCAATGACGGATTCACCCTCGAGCTTGGTGCCAGATTGTTCAGCAGTGGCGAACATTGCTGGTATGATGTGGATCGCCGGATGGCCTGCTGCCCGTTTGTGCCCCTCATCGAGCTCGAGAACCGTCCCACCGATTCCATTCACCATCCCTGCGAAGGCAGGTACCACTCCATTGTTCCGCCCGAGGATGGTCCCGGGACCAGGATTACTCACGGCTAACCTGTCGGCGAGCCTGGTGACTTCCGGGGTGTCAACACCACCGATGATGCAACCGATAGTATCGGCGATAACGAGATTTGCCCGATCGATTACGCTGTCAGGGAGGTCACTCAACGTGAGCGATGCTGTGAACGCAGCGAGCTGGTCTATCTCACTGGCCGTCATCATCCTCGGTCACGAGGTCGCTATCGTACGGGCCGTACACAGCGAGAAGATCGAAGAACTTCCCTGGCCATGAGATGAGTCCCTTCGGGCTGTAGAGGACGATGAGGACGAGGATGATGCCGTAAAAGACATTCCCCATACCCGGTACGTCAGCAACCTGGCGGAAGACATCTGCTGCTGGGAATACGAAGAGTGCGCCAAGGATCGGACCGATCACGGTCCCGAGACCACCCACGATTGCTGGTAGCAACACCTCGACGTTG
>SKSH01000106.1 GCA_007118075.1 Halobacteriales archaeon | reverse complement strand
CTCGGTTGAAACGAGATACGCTCGAGCAGTGAAACGACCATCTGGAAGTCCATCGAGCTGCTCCTCGTAGATCAGCTGTTCCCCTGGATCCAATGTCTCTGTACCCATAACCATCGGATACGCCCGATCGTCGCTCGAAGACCAGATCGGGTCTTCTGCTGCGTCGGGGTTCACCTCGAGCTCGTATCGCTTACCACTTCGAAAGCTGAGTGTCACCGGACTGGACGTCTGATTCGTGATCCAATAGACGAATGAGGCGGTACCGTCCTCCACGGTCACCGAAAGGTCAGCTTCGAGGGTCATACGTGAACTACACTGCTCAGTGGTAAAGGATGGTCCGAAGACGGTGTGCCAGTCGTCGGACGTGGACTAAACTCTTATGACGCTGGCAGAGTTGATTAAACGCATGGGCTTTATGGAGAAGCTGCTGGGTGGTCGTGTGTCCAGGAGCACCTCGGACTATGTCGAGATCGATATGGATGACCTCGAAGGCGGTGCGACAGATGCGGTCATGCTCGTCCATATTGCAGAGATTAACGGAAAAGAGCACGTGATTGACATCAAAGACGCCGTCTACGATGGAGACATCGTCGTCGCCGACGTGACCCGTCACACGACACAAGACCGGACCATGGAACACATTGTCGATGAACTTCGGCAGGTGGCGAAGGAAGTCGATGGCGACATCGTTCAAAAAGGAGAGGATCAGCTGATCATCACCCCGACTGGTGTGCACATCAGCCGCGAGAAATTGGGTTCGCTCTGAGCGGCTACGATCGACCGGAAACGGTTTAAACATAGATAACTGACCAGTCAGTCAGTATGACCGATGAGCCTGCCGACACCGAACTCGCCATCATGGAGGCGACGTTCGAAGCCGTCTGTAAACACGGCTATGCGGACGTCACCATGCAGGACATCGCTGACGAGTTCGATAAGTCAAAATCGCTGTTGCACTATCACCACCATACCAAGGAGGAACTGTTTGGAGCGTTCCTTGAGCATCTCGTCGACCAGTATGAGGAGAAACTAGACGACCTGGTCGAGGGAGTTGATTCGCCGAATGAGCGACTCAGAGAGTTCGTCAACTGGTTCACCGTCGGGCCTGAGGAAACTGAGCGGACGTCGCTTCATCTAGCGCTACTGGAGATGCGTAGTCAAGCGCAGCACAACCAAAAGGTCCGCGAGCAATTCCGCCGAAGCGATTCTCTCGCGAGAGCCGCGATCACGACCCTCATCAAGGAGGGTCAGGCAGCCGGCTCGTTCAATCCAGATGCCGATGCTGCTGCACTCGCACAGCTTTGCTTTGTCACCATGGACGGTGCCAGGGCCAGGCAGGTGACCGTCGACGAAACTGGCTATGCTAGTGAAGTCGCTGAGACCCTTCTTGAGCTCATATTCGAACATCTTGACGCACCCGGCGAATGACACCGGGACCAGAGCGAGAGTCGGAAGCCCCACCACCAGGTGGCAGTCCACGGGGCGGAACCGATCGGTCGGTGGACGTCGTCAATGGAGCGCTATTCAAGCCGATGCTCTGGCTGTCCGCTCCGATTGTCGGCGCGCAACTCCTCCAGGTTGGATACAATCTGGCCGATACGTACTGGGTCGGTAGACTCGGAGCAGATCCGGTCACCGCCCTCGCATATTCCTGGGCGATCATCTTCCTCATGGTGAGCGTCGGTGGCGGCCTCACCGTTGCCGGGACCGTGTTAGTCGCCCAGTACAAGGGTGCTGACGATCTCCGAACGACAGATCATGTCGCAGGGCAGACGCTTTCGTTCGTCACGCTCGTGGCAGCAGCCTTCGCGGTGGTCGGATACTTCGCCACCCCCCTCCTCGTCGATCTCGTCGGAGGGACACCGGGGACACCGCCGTACGTGATGGCCGTCAACTACACGAGGATCATCTTCATCGGCGTCGTCCTGATGTTCTGGTTCTTCATCTTCGATGCCCTCTCTCGAGGATGGGGCGACACGAGGACCCCCTTGTATCTGATGGGCCTCAGCGTCGGTATCAACGTCGTATTAGATCCGTTCTTGATCCTCGGATTCGAGCATAATCCGCTGTTCATCTGGTTCGGCCTCGAGGCACTCGAGGCGAGTCTGTTCGATGCCACCGGATTCGAGGGGTGGGGCATCGAGGGAGCTGCAGTCGCGACGTTGATCGCTCGTGGCTTCGCCGCATTCGCCGGGTTATATCTGCTATTCAACGGACGGGTCGGGCTGCAACCGGCGCTCGGTGACCTTCTCCCAAAGCGTGAAACCATCGAATCAATTATCAATATCGGCGCTCCCATCGCCATTGAGCAGGGTGCCCGTGCTGGGGGATTGGCACTCTTGACAGCCATCATCGCCATCGCTGGTGATGATGCCGTCGCAGCCTATGGTATTGTGAATCGACTCTCGACGCTGTTGTTCCTGCCGGCACTTGGATTTTCGAGGGGGATCGAGACCATCGTCGGGCAGAACCTTGGTGCACGACAGGTCGACCGAGCGAAGCGCTCGGTCACCCTCGGTGCAGCGGTCGTCACCGCGGTGTTTGCCGTAGTCATCGCCTTGGCGTATCCGAACGCTGAGGCCATCGTCGGGTTCTTCCTCGAAGCAGACCCAGAGGGGACCGTCCCGGTCGAGGAGGTGATCGAGATAGGTGCCTATTACATCTGGATTGCCGGCCCTGCGTACCTCTTCCTTGGTGCATTTCAGATCATGCTCGGGGCGATCAGAGGCAGCGGGAGCACCCGTGCAGCGATGGTGCTCTCAATCCAGGAGCTCTGGCTCTGGCGGCTCCCCCTCGCGTATATCTTCATCACGGTGATGGGACTCGGTATTATCGGGGTCTGGTATGCCGTTGCCGTCTCGTACATCGCGGCGGCGATCATCACCGGGATCTGGTTCTCTCAGGGGACGTGGACAGACAGCATCGTCGACCGGAATCCTAGCTCCACGAATAGTGGAGCAGATTGAACCGATGGGTATAGGCAGGACTGTACCGTAGACCGTTCGAATGCCGACCGACCGCATCGAGGTCAAGGGAGCTGCTGAGAACAACCTGAAAGACCTCGACGTGGATATCCCTCGAGATCAGTTCACCGTCGTGACGGGACTTTCTGGATCAGGGAAATCATCCCTCGCGTTCGAGACCGTCTACGCCGAGGGACAGCGCCGGTACATCGAGAGCCTCTCAGCATATGCACGGAACTTCCTGGGGCAGATGGACAAACCACAGGTCGAGGCGGTCGAGGGACTCAGCCCGGCCATCTCGATCGATCAGAAGGCCGCGGCGAACAACCCCCGGTCGACCGTCGGAACCGTCACCGAGTTGCATGATTACCTCAGATTACTCTACGCTCGCGTCGGCGAACCACACTGCCCGGAGTGTGGTATGCCCGTCGGTGAGCAGAGTGCAGAACAGATGGTACAGCGATTGTTTGAGCTTCCCGAGGGGACGAGGGTCAAGATCGCAGCACCAGTGGTGCGAGATCAAAAGGGTGCCTTCGAAGATCTCTTCGATGAGCTTGTCGGGGATGGGTACAGTCGGGTCGAGGTGGATGGTGAGCCGTTCGACCTCGCCGTCGATCGACCAACCCTCGATGAGAACTACGACCACACCATCGACGTCATCGTCGACCGTGTGGTTGTCAGAGCAGCTGATCGAGCTCGTATCACCGATAGCGTCGAGACAGCATTGATAGAGGCTGACGGTGTCCTGAAACTGATCGTCCCAGAGATACCAGAAGGCAGAGTCGACCTCGGTCGAGAAGCCCGTTCGACCGGAGCGCTCGGCGGTGCCGGAGACGACCGACTTGTCGTCGAATTCTCCGAGGCACTCGCCTGTCCAAGCTGTCATATCGATTTCCCAGAGATCGAGACCAGGAGCTTCTCTTTCAACAGTCCACATGGGGCATGTCCAGCCTGTGAGGGACTCGGGGTGACCAAGGAGGTCGATGAATCACTCGTCATCCAAGACCCCGATAAGCCGCTTCGCCACGTCTTCGAACCGTGGAGCTATGGCCGCTCGTACTACCGCCACCAGCTCAATGCGGTGGCCGCCCACTTCGGGGTCGAACTCGACACCCCCTGGCACGAGATCAATCCATCCGTCCAAGAGGCGTTCTTATACGGGACGGCAGAATCGGTCCTGTTCAAGCGTCAGACCCGATCTGGATCGCGAGAGAAACAAAAACCGTTTGAGGGAGTCATCCCGAACCTCGAACGTCGATACCTCGAGACCGAGAGTCAGGGGACCCGTGAGCATATCGAGGATTACATGGCGGTCACGACCTGTCCAGAGTGCGAAGGGACCAGGCTCAGGCCCGCCAGTCGATCGGTGGAGGTGGTAGGGGTCACCATCGACGCGGTGAACCAACTTGCCATCGGCGATGCACTCGAGCATTTCGAGGGACTCGAAGCCTCACTGTCTGAACGGGACAAGACGATCGCCGAAGAGATCCTCAAGGAGATCCGTCAGCGCCTGGGATTCATGTGCGAGGTCGGGCTTGAGTATCTCACCTTGGATCGAGAGGCCTCAACCCTCTCGGGAGGAGAGAGCCAGCGGATCCGACTGGCAACGCAGATCGGTTCCGGTCTGGTTGGGGTGTTGTATGTGCTCGATGAGCCCTCGATTGGCTTACATCAACGGGACAATGATCGGCTCTTGAACACACTGGAGGAGCTTCGAGACCTCGGTAACACACTGCTCGTCGTCGAACACGACGACGAGACGATGCG
Source organism: Halobacteriales archaeon (assembly GCA_007118075.1). Lineage (GTDB taxonomy): Archaea > Halobacteriota > Halobacteria > Halobacteriales > SKSH01 > CAZXER01. Next base: position 4,556 of record SKSH01000106.1, on the reverse strand, counting down.
GCGCGCCGATCACGTCATCGATCTTGGCCCAGGCCCAGGAAAGCGCGGGGGGGAGGTGGTCGCCGCCGGTCCATTCGACGACATTATCGAAGCCTCTTCGAGCATCACCGGGGACTACCTTGCCGGACGCCGGCAAATTCCCGTTCCGGACGAGCGTCGTGAATCAGATGGCGAGATCATCATCCACGGTGCTCGCCAGCACAACCTCAGGGATGTCGATGTATCGATCCCGCTCGAACTGTTCGTCGCCATCACGGGGGTCAGCGGTTCGGGGAAATCGACCCTCATGCACGACGTGCTCTACAAGGCCATCGCCCGAGAGATGCATGGCAACACGAGCGTCGATCCCGGTGATCACGACAACATCAAGGGACTCGAGCAGATCGAGAGTGCGAGACTCATCGATCAGAGTCCGATCGGCAGGACACCGAGGTCGAACCCGGCTACCTACACCGGTGTCTTCGATTACATCCGTGAACGGTTCGCCGAGACGAAGCTCGCCAGACAGCGGGGCTATGACCGAGGTCGTTTTTCGTTCAACGTCAAGGGAGGCCGCTGTGAGGATTGTGGCGGGCAGGGGACGGTCACCATCGACATGAACTTCCTGTCAGATGTTCACGTCCCATGTGAGACATGCGATGGGGCTCGGTACAACGATGCCACGCTCGAGGTCACCTACAAAGGAGCCACCATCGCTGACGTCCTCGACATGTCGGTCGAGGAAGCACTGGAGTTCTTCGAGCACGATGAGGCGATCACCCGACGGCTCCAGCTGCTCTTTGACGTCGGACTCGGATATATGCGTCTGGGACAACCATCGACCACCCTCTCAGGCGGGGAGGCACAACGTATCAAACTCGCAGAGGAACTCGGGAAGACACACGGTGGTGAGACACTCTACCTCCTCGATGAGCCGACGACCGGACTTCACTCTGCAGACGAACGAAAACTCATCGAAGTGCTCCATCGGTTGGTCGATGCTGGAAACACCGTCGTCGTCATCGAACATGAGCTCGACCTGGTCAAAAATGCCGACCACGTCATCGACCTCGGTCCAGAGGGTGGTGACGCCGGTGGTGCAGTCATCGCGGAAGGGACTCCCGAAGAGGTAGCCCAGATCGAAGCATCTCACACCGGTCGCTACCTCCGTGACCTGCTACCAGCCGTAGACCTTGAGGGACCCAGATCGGATCGATTGGTGCCCTCAGCGGCTGGTGATTGACTCAGGTCCTTTTACCGGCACGAAGCGTAGTATAGTTCGAGATGACCAAACGGATCGTGCTCGCGACTGCGTCGGGGGTGCTCGTTGCTGATGGAGAGGGGACCGATTGGGAACCCATCTCCCATCGGCTGACCGGTCGGCCAGGTTGTGTATTGCTCGATGGCCGTCGTGAAGATCGAATCCTTGTCGGTTGCTATGAGGGCGGGCTTCATCTGAGCGAGGATGGCGGTGATCATTTCGAGCAGATCCGCAACGGCTCGATCAGACCGGAATCGGTGACATCGCTCGCCGTCGATCCGGTCAATCCCGACCGACTCTATGCAGGAACAGAACCGAGCCAGCTCTATCGCAGCGATGATGGTGGTGAATCCTGGAGCGCCATCCCTGGCCTCGATGAGGTACCCTCAGCAGCTCGTTGGTCGTTCCCCCCACGGCCTGACACACACCACGTCAGGTGGATCGAACCAGATCCAAATGACCCAGAGCGCCTCTACCTCGGCATCGAGGCCGGTGCATTGGTGGTGACCCCAGATGGCGGAGAGACGTGGATCGACCGGCCGAACGGTAGCCGGATCGACAACCACACCCTCGCGACCAATCCAAAGGCGCCTGGAAAGGTCTATTCCGCGGCTGGAGATGGATACGCAGAGTCAGTTGACTTCGGGGTTTCGTGGGTAGAGCATCACGAGGGACTCGACCATGGGTATGTCTGGGGACTCGCTGTCGATCCCGAAGATCCAGATACGGTCGTCATATCTGCCGCCAGTGGAGCATCGAACGCCCATCGCGAACCTGGAGAGGCATACCTCTACCGGCAGACGGGATCTACCGCATGGGAACGCCTCGACGGACGTGGGGTGCCGACCGGTCCAGGCCATCGCCGTGCCGTGTTGTCTGCCGGTCAGACCAGTGGTGAGTTTTTCGCTGCAACCGATGACGGGATTTTCCAATCCACCGATGCCGGGCAGTCGTGGGAGGAATTGGACATCGAGGTCCCTGGTCGCCTCAAGGGGGACCTTCCTCGTGGTCTCGGAGTGTGTTCGTGGTGATACTTCCACCGACGACCGGGATCGGTCGAGTCGACCTCAGCATCGAATCATCGGCTACGGTCCTCGACTTTTACCGATCGGTTATCGGTCTGCGAACGGTGGCCGACGAACCTCGATGGATCGATCTCGGGGTCGATGGTCAACCGCTCATCAGATTGCTCGAACGTCCTGAACTGGGTCCGAGACCTCCTGAAGCAGCCGGGCTGTTCCACCTCGCTATCAGGGTACCCACCAACGACGCCCTTGCCTCAGTCGCCCGTCGGATGGTCGATGCCGATCGTTTGGCCGGCGCATCAGACCACGGCGTCAGCGAAGCACTCTACGGTCGTGATCCAGTCGGTAACGGAGTCGAGGTGTATGTAGATCGGCCACGTGCTCAATGGCCGACCACCAACGGTGGCGTCGATATGACCACTCAGCCGCTCGATCTCGATAGCCTTCTGACCGGCGACGGTGGGCGCGATGAACTCCCACCGGAATCCGACATGGGCCATATCCACCTCGAGGTGACCGATCTCGAAAAGAGCGCATCCTTCTACATCGACGAGCTTGGGTTCACCGAACGTGACCGACGTCGTGGAGCAAGGTTCGTCGCTGCTGGCGACTACCACCATCACATCGGGTTCAACACCTGGGGTGGTCGAAGCGAGCCAGCGAGCGGAGTCGGTCTCAAAGGATTCATCATCGAGGTACCGACACGGAGAGCCCTAAAAGCGGTTGCAAGACATACCGATGAGACCATCGATGAAGGCGAATTGGTACTGCAAGATCCCGACGGCATCGTGATCCGATTTCGCCAACGATAACCATTGGAATGGATTCGGCAATGCCTAGTAGGAGCGTGGCCCAACACATGAGCGTGATGCACGACTTCGTCGTCGTTGGTGCCGGTCCACCTGGTTCACGCTTTGCTCGGAAGGCCAGCGAAGCAGGTGCCGACGTCGCCGTCGTCGAACGAGGAGAACCCGGGCCACCGCTTGCGTGCTCTGGCCATGTCAGCACCGATATCTGGTCGTTCACCCCCGATGGCGCCAGAGATCGCCTGCTCCAGAACGAGATCTACGGGGCCAGATTCCACCTCGGTGGTCCAGGGAGCAAGGCCTACAAATTCTACAAACGTGAACCGATCTCCAATGTCATCGATCGGGTCGAGCTCGATCGAATGCTCGCTGAGGCTGCGGTTGATGCTGGGGCAGTATTGCACACGCAGACCCCGATGACCAATCTTGAGGTCAACGAAGCGCACGTCGACGTGCATCTCGGTGGCGATGCTTCACCGCAACCGCTCAGCGCTCGGATGGTCGTCGGCTGTGATGGACCGGCATCGAGGGTCCGACGCACCGTTGGGCTCTCCGAGCCTCGTGAGACCCTACATGGGGTCCTCGGCTTCAGTGACGAGGTCGACTTCGACGACTTCGTCGATGTCCATCTCACGGTCGATCGGTTCTTCGCCTGGCGGATACCACGTGGTGAGGCTGGGGTCGAGTACGGGCTTGCGGTACCACCGGATTCGACCGATGCAGCCGAACTACTCGATTCGTTCGTCGATGGGTATGACGTCGAACTTGTGACACGGTGTTCCGGGTTGATCCCAATCGGTCCGCCAGCTCGTGTCACCGACGGGCGTGTGTTCTTGATCGGTGACGCGGCTGCACAGACGAAACCGTTCACGGGCGGTGGAATCCTCTATGGGATGCGATCGGCGGACAATGCCGTGTCGACAGTCGATCCGACCGATCCGTCGACGCTGGCTGCCTACGAACAGGCCTGGCGGGCGGATATCAGCCGAGAGATCCGCCTCGGTGCGCTCATCCGCCGGTGCTACTCGCTCCCGACCCCGATTCAACGGATAGGTCTCTGGCTGATGAGCGGGGAGATCGGCGTCCACATGGATGAGCCCACAAGTTTCTTCAGCCGGCGTCATCTCACGAAGCTGTTCTCTCGCTGAATCAATCGTATGTCGGGACTCGACCAGAGCGGATGCTCGTCTCGATAAACGGTAGTTGATGTATCTGAGCATCGATGCCGTCCACACTGACCGAGTCACCATGTTCAATCGAAGCAGGTGCCACTGCCATGGCAACCGGTGTGTTCAACTGTTGTGAATAGGCGCTCCTCGTCACCAATCCATCCCGTCCGAGGCTTGTCTGGACGGTCGATCCATCCTCGATGGGCTCCTCGGAGAGCAGTCCCACCAACCGGTCGCGTGGTGCGGTGAGGTTCGCAATTCTTGCGACCACCTCCTGCCCCACGAAGCAACCCTTGTCCAAGGATACTCCAGCGGT
>SKSH01000103.1 GCA_007118075.1 Halobacteriales archaeon | reverse complement strand
CGAACATGGCCACTTCCTCGCCGACGTCGACCACGGTGCCGACGAGCGTCTCGCCGGTGAATTCTTCGAAGTGCATCGCGGTTCCTCCGAGAATGCCGATGAACATGAACGAGAAGAGAACCGGGATGATCAGGACTCCGAGAACGAACTCACGGACGGTTCGCCCGCGTGAGATACGGGCGATAAACATCCCGACGAACGGTGACCAGGCGATCCACCAGCCCCAGTAGAAGACAGTCCATGCATCACCGAAGCCCTCGAAGTGTGGGCTGACGGACCCTTCTGTACCAGTCGCCTCCGTGAAGAAGGCGAGCTCTGGGAGGTTTTGGAGGTAGTACCCGATCGACTGCGGCACCAGCTCGAGCAGGAACAGCGTCGGTCCGATGATCAGCACTGAGAACATCAGGATGAGCATTAACCCGACGTTGACGTTGCTCAAGACCCGAATACCCTTGTGGATTCCTAGTGCCACTGAGACCACCGCGATGGCCGTGATCAAACCAATGATTAGCACCTGCTGGGTATCCCCGAAGCCGATGCTGATACCTAGGACCTCTTCGCCGACGATGTCCAACCCTCGGTTGACCTGCAAGGCACCAAGGCCGAGAGAGGTACCGAGGCCAAACAGTGTCGCGAAGATCGCAAGGATGTCGACGAGGTGGCCCCACCAACCGTAGATGCGCTCACCGAGCACTGGCCAGAAGACCGACCGGAAGGTCAGCGGTAGGCCACGGTTGAACGCAAAGAACGCCAGTGCCAGGCCGACGATACCATAGATTGCCCATGGATGGAATGCCCAGTGGAAATAGGTGACCATGATGGCGACCTCTGCGGCGGCCACCTGTTCACCGACGATCCATAAGCTGTCCTCAGCGATAACAAATCCCGCGTCATCGTAGGCAACCTGGCCATAGTCCAGCCCTGCGATACCATAGAGTGGATCAGCCATGTGGAAGAGCGGTTCGGCGACGCTCCAGAACATCAGGCCGATACCCATACCGGCGCTGAACAGCATGGCGATCCATGAGGTGTCGCTGAACTCCTTATCAGCATCCACTCCACCGAGTCTGATATTTCCGTACTTGCTGGCCGCTAGGAACAGTACGACGATGATGAAGATGTTCGCGGCGAGGATGTAGAACCAGCCGAAGTTCTCGTTGACGAATACGGATGCATCGTCAAAGATCTCGCCAGCCGAATCGGGATTGAAGGCCGTCAGTGCGATGAACAGCAGGATAAGTCCTGCTGAGATGATGAAGACTTGCGGTTGGATGTCGAACCCGAACACCTCGATGTTGTCCTCACCCGGTTCTTTTTCTGTGTCAGCGTGGAACCACTCCTCGGATAGATCGGTTGCCCAGACGTGAACTGGACGTTCGCCATCGTCATCAGCTGACATACGATACCCCCCGGTTAGTCCCTCTATATTGAGGGTCGTTGTTCTTGTTCATGGTGTACTTGTGATATTCCCGGAACGATACCTGCAACACGTTACCTTTGGGATCAATTTATGGCCTATTTTGGTGACGTTTGCAGGGAATGGCTCTGCGAGGTGACTTCTTTGTTTCGATTCATTGGAAAACTGTAACTTGCCACTTTATAACATTCATCAATCATTTGGTATATTTTTCCAATACCCTCAAATTTCATTGTTTGAGTATTTATACAAATAAAATTCAGTTTGAATAAAAATTTATTCCCGATTCAATTTAAGTAAACTATACCTGCAAAACAGTGCGATTGCATCCTCCTTCCATTCGAATCTATTCAATCATCGATGTATATTGAACCCCGTATTGTACCAGCCAGATTATGCATCGCTTAACTGGGCCATCCTGGGTGATGTCCCCTTCCTTCAACCTTTCATAGGTGTTGTATCTCCTTCAGGATTCTGTACCGAACATTCTGAATCAAATCTGATCCGTGGTTGATCGACTGTCGAGCTTCTAAATTAGGTGTATCGTCGAGGAGTCGCTTCCTATGACCGATATGCAGTGTTTCATCCGGCAGTACCGGTCACCGAGCGGTTAAGTGAACTTGCGACAGACAGTACCTACCTTGGTGATGGTCCATCTGGATGGATATTCTGACCACATTCAGGCGTGATTCGAAGATGCCTCGATTATGATGTTATCAACCGATACCTGGTATCCGAGTTCGTGGATGGTGTCGCGGATACCCCTCGCATGTGCCGGTCCTGCAGTCTCGACCATGAAGACAAGATATGCCTCACCGACATCGAGATCTGCCACCGCTCGCTCGTGGCGTACCGAGAGGATGTTCGCGTGATGTTCAGCGAGCACCCCTGAGAGTTCGCTCATCCGTCCTGGTTCATCCTTGATTCGAACCCGGAGTTGGAGCAGTTGCTCACGTTCGGCAAGGGCGTGCAACAACACCGTCCGGAGCATGGTCATATCGAGGTTTCCCCCACCGAGGACAGGCATGACCGTCTCTCCGGAGACGTCGAGCTCATCTGAGAGCAGCGCGGCAACCGAGGCAGCACCAGCCCCTTCGACGAGCTGTTTGGACCGCTCGAGGAGCAGAAGAATGCTCCCGGCAATCTCTGGGTCGCTCACCTCGATAATCTCGTCCACGTGTGCATCGATGAGGGAGAGGGTCAGATCTGAGATGCCACCGGTAGCAATCCCATCGGCGATTGTATTGACCGATGAGAGCAACTGTGGTGTCCCCTTGTCCAGGCTCTCGTGTACGGTCGATGCCTCTTCGGCCTGGACGCCGACGATGCGAACATCTGGAGCCAATTCTGCGAACGCAGTCGAAATTCCTCCGATGAGACCGCCACCACCGATTGGGACGATGACGGTGTCCACCTCGGGCAGTTGCTCGTACATCTCGACCCCGAGAGTCCCCTGTCCGGCGACGATATCAGGATCGTCATATGCATGGACGAAGGTCGCCGTTGGTTCAGCCTCAGCAAGGCTATTCGCATGCATCAATGCCGCTTGGAAATCCTGCCCGTGCAATTCGACGGTCGCCCCGTACCCACGCGTAGCCTCTATTTTCGTCAACGGGGCTGTCTGTGGCATGACGATCGTCGCATCGATCTCGAGGCGGGTCGCCGCGAGTGCCACCCCTTGGGCATGGTTCCCAGCACTCGCCGCGATCGCATGCTCTAGGGGGTCACCTGCATCGAGGGCCTTTCTGAGCTTATTGTACGCCCCTCGAGGTTTGAACGAACCGGTCCACTGGAGATGCTCCATTTTGAGGAACACCCGCGCATCGGCGAAGTTGCCGAGACTGTAACTTCGCTCGATCGGCGTCTGCTTCACCACCGTCGGATCGTCCAGGCGATCGATGGCAGCCTCGATATCGCTGAATTCGACGGTTGCGTCCTCGCCCATTGTGACCGATGCGTCCTCGAGGATGAAAAGTAGGTGTGCTATACCAGATGATAGCAATCAGGCGTGACTCAATTCGCCCTTTGAATCAACGAAACTTGATTAACTCTCAGCTGGAAATGGCAAAAACATGCCACCGACCGGTGCCTTCGTCTTCATCGCCCTTCTCTTCTTCTTTCTGGGCCTTTACGGATCGCTGAGCTTCTGCTTCCCACAGTTGGCATTTCGTCTCGAGAACATCTTTCAGCTCAGGTCGGTCGAGTTGAGCGGGTTCGGACTGTTTATTCACAAGGCTGGCGGTATCGTCCTGATCGGTGCTGCCCTGTTGATGCCGCTGCACTATGATGTGCTCGAGACGATCCCCGTATCGATAATCGGTATCGCCATCCCGCCGTTGTACTTCAAACGAACTCGCGGCGTGTTCATCGTCCAGACCATCTTCGATCCCGCCATCGAAGCCAGTGAGGCTGGGCTTGAGGAACGTAACCGACCGTAGGAATCCCGGTGTATCGCTACGGGAGTTCTATCTCGATATCCTCGAGGTGACCGGCAGCCTTCACGGTGTTCCAAAGTAGCATCGTGATCGTCATCGGTCCGACCCCCCCTGGGACTGGTGTGATCGCCGAAGCCTTCTCTTTCGCACTCTCGAAGTCGACGTCCCCAACGAGCTTGTAACCACGTTCGTTGTTGGCCTCGACACGGTTCACTCCGACATCGATGACGACGACACCATCTCTGAGCATCGAGCCATCGACGATGCCAGGGTAGCCGACCGCCACGATGACGATGTCAGCCTGCTTTGTCTTCGCAGCGAGGTCCTTCGTTCGGGAATGACAAACCGTCACCGTCGCATTGCCGAGTGGCCCTTTCTGTATCAACAGATTCGCCATCGGCTTGCCGACGATGTCTGAACGCCCAACGATGACCACATCAGCGCCTTCGGTCTCGACATCGGACGCCTGTAGAAGCCGCTGGACACCGTGGGGGGTCGCTGGCTTGAATCTCGCTCTTCCCGCCACGAGCCGGCCGACGTTCGCAGGGTGGAACCCGTCGACGTCCTTGGCCGGATCGACGTACTCGAGGACCGCGTCGGTATCCACCTGGTCGGGAACGGGCATCTGCACGAGGATACCGTGCACCGATGGATCGGCATTCAGATCGTCCAACTCATCGAAAAGGGCATCTTCCGGTGCATCAGGTTCGATCTCGCGATGGATACCGTTGATGCCGATATTCTCACATGCGCGTTGTTTCATCGAGACGTAGGTCTCACTCGCAGGGTCGTCACTCATCAATACGGTCGCGAGCCCTGGGATCACCCCGGCATCGTGGAGCCGTTCGACCTCTCCCTCGAGTTCACTGCGGATGCGATCACCGATTGCGTTCCCATCGATAATCGTCGTCACGATACCAGCCTCCGCCTACCGTTGACTGTTATGCCAGAACGAACCTCTGTGCGTAGCCACTGTCGATCCATGGTGGTAGGTTCACCGGGTGGGGTGAATATTTTACCATCTGCTAGGATGCCGGCTCGCTTCGGTTGGGCTATAGTCCCTCACGGGCTACGACCGCCAACGTGACCAGGGCAATCGGGACGACGTTGATCTTGCTTGCCGCAATCGGTTTCGGGACCATCGGGATATTCGGCAAGCTCGGCTTCGATGCAGGGCTTAACAACCCGACCATCCTTACCTTCAGGTTCCTCATCGCCACGGTGTTTCTGGCAGCGTTCCTCTGGTTCACCGGACGAGGCGAGGTCGCCACCGGTAAGCCGTTGTACATTGCCACTGGACTCGGCATCGCCTATACACTGCTCGCGGCTGGATTCTTCTGGGGACTTGTGTACATCACCGCCGGCCTCGCCTCGATCACGCTGTACACGTTCCCCATTTATGTGTACCTCATCTCGGTGGTGCTACTTGGCGAACGTCTCACGGGGCTGAAGCTCATCGCCATCGTCCTCGCCATCGGTGGTGTGCTTGCGATCGTCGGCCTCGATGTCGGCAACATCGATCTGCGTGGAATCGTCCTCGTCTCGCTCGCGGCGATGGCCTACGCGATCTACACCACTGGGAGTCGAGTTGCCGTCGCCGACATCGACGCTGATGTCCTGGCGACCGTCGCGATTGGTGTCTCTGCGGCCGTCTTCCTCCTGTACGGCCTCATCTCCGGTACGGTGTTCCTTCCTGCCGGTATCGATCAATGGGGGGTGATACTCGGCTTGGCTCTATTCGGGACCGCTATACCTATCGTGCTGTTCGTCCACGGCCTCGAGCTGATCGAGGCGAGCCGGGCGAGCATCGTCGCCATGGCCGAACCACCGGTGACCGTGATTCTCGGAGTCGTACTCCTTGGTGAGATACTCACCATCGGCATCCTCATCGGTGGGACGATGATCCTGATTGGAATCTTGCTCATCCAGCGTGATCGGACGGTCGCCCGCCCTGCGGTGAGCTCACCAACCGACGAGTGAGGTCACAGTGGCGGAGCGCGTAACCGGTTACCACTATTGGAAACTGGGAATTAATCGTAATTATTAGTACAAGACCCTGAGAGGTTTCGACCATGGGCTTTCTGACCAGCATGACATCTAACCGTGAGCATCATGCCCGATGGCTTTTGGGCACTGTCAAGCGAATACGATCACCTGGAGGTTTGGTGGAACGATGAGTGCTGATTTCCCCGAATACGCACACACCGTGGTCCTTGGCGCCGGTATTGTCGGCAACAGCGTCGCCTACCATCTCGTCGAGGAGGGACGTGATGACGTGTTGCTCATCGACAAGGGGCCACTCCCCGATCCGGGTGGTTCGACCGGCCACGCCTCGAACTTCATCATGCCGGTGGAGCACTCGAAAGAGATGACCCACCTCACCCAGGACAGCATGGAGCAGTACATCGACATGGACACCTACACCGAGGCAGGTGGGATCGAGGTCGCCCGGACCGAGGAACGGATGCACGAGCTCAAACGTCGGGTTCAGTCGGCCAAGGCGTGGGGTGAACCGGCCGAATTGCTCACTCCCGAGGAGGTCAAGGAGCTCGTCCCGTACGTCAACGAGGACATCATCGTAGGCGGATTCCATGCGCCACGTGCGGGGGTGTGCGATCCGCTTCGTGCCGGTGAGGTGATGCGAGCGAGAGCCAAGGACAAGGGTGGACTGACACTCGCACCGAACACCGAGATCACCGATATCATCGTCGAAGACGGCGTGCTCCAGGCGATTGAGACCGAGAAGGGGACCGTCGAGTGCGAAGAGGCGGTCATCGCCGCCGGGCTGTGGAGCGACAAACTCGCCGAGATGGCTGGGACCGACATTCCACTCATCCCGGCTGTCCATCAGATGATCAGCGTCGGTCCGATCGAGTTCTTCGAGGAGGGCGAGGGTGAGATCAACTACCCGATCGTCCGAGACGTCGACACGCAGATGTACGAACGGCAAAGCGGCAACGACATGGAGGTCGGGTCCTATGAACACTACCCGATCCTCTGGGACGTCGAGGACGTCCCCTCCATCGAGGAGTCACCCCTGTCGCCGACACAGCCACCGCTGACCCACGATGCATTCGAACCGTCGATGGAACATGCGCTCGAGATCATGCCTGAGGTCCTCGACGACCCGAATGTCGAGATCCGCCACGAGATCGATGGTCTCCTCTCGATGACCCCCGATGGAGGTCCGTTGGTCGGCGATCTCCAGGATGTTGATGGGCTATGGGCGAGCTCGGCCATCTGGATCAAGGAGGGACCGGCGTTCGGTAAGATGCTCGCGCAGATCATGGAGCGTGGCTTCAGCGAGATCGACATCCACGCCTCTGATGTCAACCGTTTCTACGAGTACGGCACCTCAGACCGCTTCGTCAAGAACCGCTCTGATGAGGGCTACCGAAAGATCTACGGCATCATCCATCCCGCCGAACAATGGGCCAGTTCGAGGGAGCTTCGGACGAGTGCGTTCTACAACCGTCAGGATGACCTCGATGCATTCTTCTTCGAGGCTGCTGGTTGGGAGCGACCACGGTGGTATGAGAGTAACCGGGACCTGTTGATGGAGTATAACGCTGAGCTTGCCCATCTCATGCGTCCGCACGAGTGGGACCAGCGCTGGTGGTCTCCCATTATCCTCGCTGAGCACCTGCACATGCGAGACCATGTGGGGATGATCGGTGACACTGGCTTCACCATCTTCGATGTGGTCGGCTCCGGGGCCACGGAGTACCTCGAACAGATGGCGGTTGGGCGCATGGACGTCGAGGTCGGTAAGTGTGTCTACACGCCGATCCTCGCCCCCAACGGTGGCTTCGTCTCCGACTTGACCATCGTCCGTTTGACGCGCGATCGGTACCGCGTCATCACCGGTGGTGGCATGGGTGGCTCGGACAAGGCATGGTTCCGTAGCCACCTGCCCGAAGACGGTTCCGTGCAGATCCACGATCAGACCTCGGCCCTTTGCACCCTCGGGGTCTGGGGTCCGAAGGCGAGAGCAGTGGTCGACTCAATCGCCGAAGAGGACATGTCCGATGCAGCGTTCCCACCGTACACCGCCCAACATATCACGCTGGGTGAGGTCAGCGCATGGGCACTTCGCATCTCGTATGTCGGTGAGCTTGGCTGGGAGATCTACGCTCCGATGGAGCAGGGCCAGCGGATGTGGGATCTGCTCTACGAAGCCGGCCAGGAGCACAACATCCGTCCGGTCGGTACCGGAGTGTACGGGGCCACCGGTCGGATGGAGAAAGGGTACCGACTCTACGGTCACGAGCTCGAGCTCGAGTACGATCCGGCCGAAGCCGGGTTGACCTTCCATGGGGTCAAGGACGCCGACTTCATCGGCAAGGAACCATACGCCGAGGCACTCGACACCGAGCCGGTCGCCAAGCTGTGCACGCTGTCGGTCGATACCCACCTCAACGAGGATGGCATCCGTCGATTCCCGCTTGGCGGTGAACCGATCCTCGACGAAGACGGTGAGGTACTCGTCGATGAGGAGGGCCGGCGGTCGTATGTGACGACCGCTGCGACGGGACCATCGGTCGGTAAGCACCTTCTGATGGCGTACCTCCCGACCGAGGTCGCCGAGGAGGGTGCCAGCTTCCAGGTCGAGTACATCGGTGAACAGTACCCCGTGACAGTCGAGGTCGTGGGCAGCCGCCCACTGTTCGACCCGAAGAACGAGCGCATCCGCTCTTAGGCGATGGGAGCGGTCGGGTGCTTTCAAGCCCCGGACCAACGAATCGCCGCACACCTAGGATACCATGGACATCATCACCTGCGTCAAACGCGTACCGGAAACTGGCGAAAAGATCGTCCTCACCGATGACAAGCAAGCGGTCAAGGACCTCGGGCTTGGGAATACGGTCAGCCCACACGAGGAGTGTGCCGTCGAGGAGGCCATCCAGCAGATCGAGGCCCACGATGGGACGACGACCGTCTTGACCCTCGGCCCCGAGGACGCGACCGAACAACTCACCACGGCCGTTGCCCGTGGGGCGGACGAACCGGTGTTGCTCGAGGCGGCGACAACCGATCCCGGACCGACGGCCGTTGCAGACGCTATCACCGAATACATCACTGATCGGGGTGATGGTGAGGTACCGTTCGATGTGCTGTTGTTCGGCAACGAATCCGCCGATGCTGGCAACTATCAGGTACCAGTACGCGTGGCGAACTCACTAGGGCTCCCCTGTGTGACCGGTATCAAGGATCTCGAACTCGCTGACGAGACGGCCATCGCGAAGCGAGAGGTAGCTGGTGGGTGGGAGGTGTATGAGGTCGACCTCCCCGCGGTCATCACCGTGAAGGAGGGGATCAATCACCCGCGCTACGCCTCGATGCGTGGTCGGATGCAGGCGAGGAAGACCCCGGTGGAGACGGTCGAGGCCACGATCGATGCAGACGGTCGCTTCGAACTCATCGAGCTCGAGGTACCTCCAGCCGCCGACCGCGAGGCAGAGATCCTCGGTGATGGCCCGGATGCGGCGGCCAGGGTCGTCGATGTCCTCGAGGAATTGGAGGTGCTCTAAGATGACTCTCGCATTCGTTGAACACGACGAGGGAGTTCCCACCGAAGAGAGCCTGCAGATGCTCACCCTCGCCCGGCAGGTGGCCGACCTCACCGAAGATGAGGTACATGTTGGAGCGGTTGGTGAGGGGGTATCGGCCCTGGCAGCAGCGCTCGGTCCATATGGCGTTTCAGTGGTGCATCCACTCGAGGCTGATGGCATCGAGACGTATGCACCGAAGG
>SKSH01000135.1 GCA_007118075.1 Halobacteriales archaeon | reverse complement strand
TTTCTGGGGACTCTAGCCGGGGTAATTTTATGCTCATCTGTGAATGAACTATCTGTTGAAGCGATGAGCAATCGTTGGGGCGGTCATACGGGGTTCAAATTCATGAGATTGATGGGCACCGATATGACAACGGCAGGTTCAACGAGGTTGGTTGCCCGATGACCGACGTCACCGAGGAATCCGTAAACATTGTCGGTGAATCGCCAGATGTCGATTCCAGGGTCGTCGAATCCGAGGTGACGGTGGTCGACGAAGAAGTCGAACTCGAGCGAACCATCGGCCTGGCCGGTGGGTTGGCGATCGGGATCGGGACGATGATCGGTGCGGGTATCTTCGTCTTCCCGGGACTGGCAGCGGCTGAGGTCGGCGCTGCAGGTGCGATTTCCTTTGCCATCGGTGCGGTGATCGCCATGCTCGTCGCGCTGCCAACCTCCGAACTCGCGACCGCCATGCCACGCAGCGGTGGTGGGTATTACTTCATCTCACGGGCCATGGACACGCCATTCGGGGCGGTCGTGGGACTCGGCCTCTGGTTCGGATTGGTGTTCGCCACCGCCTTCTATCTCGTTGGCCTTGGCCACTACGCCGCTGCAGTTCTCGCCGAAATTGGGATCATCCTTGCCGTGAGTCCAGTTATCCCCCTCGGCGTGCTCTTCGGTCTCCTGCTCACCATCTTGAGCCTCACCGGTACCGAGAACACCGCAAAGCTTCAGAACGTCATCGTCGGCCTTCTCTTGGTCATCCTCGCCGTCTTCCTCGGAACCGGTACCCTCGATGCCACCGGGATCATCGGTGACCCGAGCCCACCAGAACGCTTCGACTTCGCCCCGGTGGCACTTCTGTCGACGGCTGCGCTCGTGTTCACCTCCTATCTCGGCTTCGCGCAGGTCGCCACCGTTGCCGGTGAGATCAAACAGCCGGCCCGTAATCTGCCGCTGGCCATGGTCGGATCGGTCCTCATCGTTGGCGCGCTCTATGTCATCACGATGCTCGTCGCCACGAGTGTTGCCGGATCTGCCGCCCTTGAAGCTGCCGGTGAGACCGCGATGGTCGAGGTCGGTCGTGAGCTCTTCGGTCTCCCCGGAGCAGTGGCGATACTCCTGGCCGGGTTGTTGGCCACCATCTCGAGTGCGAATGCATCGATTTTGAGCGCGTCTCGCGCGATCTATGCACTGAGTAAGGATGCGCTGCTTCCACGACGGGCAGCCGCGATCAACCTCCGTTTTGGGACCCCCCATGTGGCACTCGGCCTCGCCGGCGTCCCGATTCTGGTCCTCACATCGACCGGCCAGGTCGACCTCCTCGCAGAGGTCGCCTCGTTCCTCCATCTCGTCATGTATGGGCTCATCTGCATCGCACTCATCATCCTCAAGCAGAACCCACCTGAGTGGTACAATCCCCAGTTCACCGCGCCGGGCTATCCGGTGCTCCCGGCGCTTGGCGCGGTCGCCTCCTTCGGGCTCATCTTGTTCATGGCCCCCCTGTCAATCGGGGTCGGGCTGGTGGTCGTCATCACCTCACTGATCTGGTACTGGGGCTTTGCCAGGGATGTGACGCTGAAGGGCGTCATGTAGGCTGCCCACGGTGACCTATCGATCCAGCGTTGTCCGTTCCATCCGTTGTCGCTAAACCATCCACTACCCTACGGCCAACCAGGCAAGGTGAGTTCCATGACGACCATGCACGATATCCACTGTCCATCCTGTGACGAGGCAGCATCGGTCCACAAGGAGGGGATCGACACCTATCGGTGTCGTGACTGTGAGCAAACGTTCTCCATCGGCGATCTCGTCGATGGATGATCAGACAACCCGGTTCTCGAACTCATCGAGGGCTCCTGCTTGAAGCAGTTCATAGTTGGTTGCGACCAGTTCGGCACAGCGTCGCCAATAATGTGGTGTGGAGCCGGCCATGTGTGGGGTGATGATGACGTTTGAGAGCCCCCAAAGGGGTGATTCGCTCGGTAGTGGCTCCTCCTCGAACACATCGAGGGCGGCACCACGGATCCACCGCTGCTGTAACGCCTCAGCCAGTGCTGGTTCATCGATCACCGCACCACGTGCAATATTGATCAGTACCGAATCACTTCGCATGACGCGAAGGGCTGATGCATCGATCAGCCCGTTCGTCTCCTCTGTGAGCGGACAAGCCAGCACCAGGTAGTCAGCAGAGGCCAGCACCTCATCGAGGCGATCAGGTGAGAGCAGTCGGTCGATATGCTCGATATCCACCGAGGTATCGCGTTTGACACCGATGACCTCCATATCGTATGGCGAGCAGACCCTGGCGATTGCGGTGCCGATCGCCCCGACCCCCACGATACCGAGGGTCTTGCCACCGAGTTCGCCAGCACTGAAACGCTCCCACACTCCCGTTACCTGCTGTCGGATGGCACGATGGAGATTCCGCTCGAATGCGAGCATGTAGCCAAGCACCTGTTGAGAGATCGGTTCTGCATGTACACCGGCTGCATTCGTCAGTGTCACCCCCTCGTTCTCGAAAC
>SKSH01000183.1 GCA_007118075.1 Halobacteriales archaeon | reverse complement strand
TGCGGGGGAACAAAGGAGGGCACTGCCGCCTCCACCAAGGATGGCGATAATGAGATCATCCTCGGTTGCGGTTTCGGCCATGTCGACGAGTCGCGTTGTGGCGCTCACATTACGTTCAGAGGGGAGTGGGTGGGTACCTTCGATGACCTCGATCCGTTCACAGTCGACTGACTGGTCGGTGATGACCACCCCACCGTCGATCACGTCACCAAGGATTCGTTCGAGGGCGAACGCAGCATGTCCGGCGGGCTTACCCGCACCGATGACAAACACCCGTCCATCGCCCGGCAACGGGTATGCGGCATCCGCGACCAGTAGCTGGCCATTTGAGAGGGATACCTGCTGAGGGATGATCGTACCGGGATGAACCGCCTCGATCGCGTCGGTGATCGCATCAAGGATGGCCCTATGTGTCTCAGTTCGGGCAAGCTCCGAGGCGTGCTCGATCACTGGCTCCATGTCAATAGCAGCTGGCAAAGCGCTCGGGGACTCAAACCAACTCCGCCACAGTCGCCTCGAACGAGATCAAATGACACGGTTTTGTAGATCGTCCTTCTCGCCCTCACGGAGTCGTGAAATATTCTCTGCGACGATGTCGCTGAGTCGATCGAAGTAGGCTGGTGTTTGTCCGGCGTTATGTGGCGTGATGAAGACATTCGTGAACCCCCAAAGGGGATGTTCCTCAGGCAACGGCTCGGGATCGGTGACATCGAGAACCGCCCCACCGATTGCGTTTGTACGCATCGCCTCAACGAGCGCTTCGGTGTCGATCACCGGGCCCCGTGCAACATTTACCAGGAGCGCATCTGATTCCATTGTCCTGAACACATCAGCATCGATGAGACCGACCGTCTCATCAGTCAGTGGACAGGCCAACAGCACATACTGACTGTCGACTATGGCCTCGTGGAGTTCATCGAAGCCGTAGACCTCGTCAACCGGACCACCCTTCTCTGGTGAGTATCGGACACCGAGAAGTTCCATCTCGAACGCTGCAAGTCGCTTGGCAATCGCCTCTCCGATCGCTCCGAGTCCCACGATCGTTGCTGTCGATCCAGCCAGTTCATCGGTCTGGTAGCTCTGCCAACGCCGATCAGATTGCTGTTGCCGGGCTGTTTCGAACTGGTGGGTGTGTTGAATCATGCCGCCGATGACAAACTCGGCGACGTTCGGGCCGTGGACACCTGAAGCGTTCGTCACCACGATATCTCGCTGTTCGAAGGCCGCGAGGTCGAGGTGGCTTGTCCCCGCGAAGACACAGGCGAATAGCTCGAGATTAGCCGCTGAGTCGAGTGCTGCCTCATCGAGCTCTAATCCGGTGGCTACCGTCGCCGTCTCAAGTGCCGATCGTTCCTCATCCGGTGTGGTAGCCAGCGTAATCTCAACATCTGGAAGTCGATCTTCGAGTGCGTCAGCATATGCCGACGCATCGAGGCCGTGAATCTTCTGTCGAAGTACCAGGATGCGTGGCCCTTCCATGGCCAGTGGGTCTTGGAGCAGCGGGATAGCTTTACTGCTCCCGACCTCTGGCTTTATGGTCGCTTCATCCCTTGACGGTGACCATATGACACGGCGTCGCAGTAGCGAAATCACCGACGGTCCCGAGCGAGCCCCTCAACGGGCGATGTTCCACGCGATGGGCTACGATGATGAGGCACTCGACCGTCCGCTCATCGGGGTGGCGAATCCAGCAGCAGACCTTACCCCATGCAACGTTCACCTGGATGCCATTGCAGAGTACGCAAAACGCGGGGTAGAAGAGGGTGGTGGGACTCCACTCGAATTTGGAACGATCACCGTCAGCGACGCAATCTCGATGGGAACTGAGGGGATGAAGGGATCGTTGATTTCACGGGAGGTGATCGCTGATTCGGTTGAGCTCGTGACGTTCGCAGAACGGCTCGATGGGTTAGTGACGATCGCCGGTTGTGACAAGAATCTCCCTGGAATGCTTATGGCCGCCGCGAGGACCGATCTCCCCACCGTCTTCCTTTATGGCGGAACCATCCTCCCCGGTTCGTACCACGGTCGCGAGGTGACTATCCAGGATGTCTTCGAAGCGGTCGGTCAATACGCCACCGGGGAAATCACGGAGGCCGAACTTCACGAACTCGAGGATAGCGCCTGTCCCGGCCCTGGCTCTTGCGCCGGCATGTACACCGCGAATACGATGGCTGCACTCAGTGAGGCTCTCGGGATGGCACCGCTTGGTTCCTCGACTCCATCGGCTGACTCGACTGACCGTGAGCAGGTGGCCAAAGAGGCTGGAATCTGTCTCATGACGGCACTTGAGGCTGGCATCCGACCGAGCGATATCCTGACTCGAAGCGCATTGGAGAATGCAACAGCCGTGCACGCAGCGATCGGCGGATCGACCAATGCCGTGTTACATCTTCTTGCGATCGCTCACGAGGTCGGTATCGAACTCGAACTCGCCGATCTTGAGGCGGTCGCAGCGCGAACTCCACACATCTGTGACCTCCGACCGGGAGGAAACCACGTC
>SKSH01000201.1 GCA_007118075.1 Halobacteriales archaeon | reverse complement strand
CGACGACATCGATCGCCAACCAATCGAGGGGAGAATTCTCGAAGATGCACGATCGATCGTCCAGGCGGTACGCAATGGTGGCGACAAAGCGCTTCGTGATTTCGCCATCCAGTACGATGGCCTGAGCATCGATGATCCACTGATCCTAGAGGGTCCCGCCCTCGAACAGGCGTTCGAAAGGTTGGATACGACCGATCAAACGGTCCTTGAGTCGACGGCTGCCCGGATCGAGACGTTCGCCACCGAGCAGCTCAACACCCTCGAGGAGTTTTCGGTGGACGTCCCTGGTGGCCGTGCCGGCCATGCTGTGGTACCGATCGACCGAGCGGGCTGTTACGCACCCGGAGGTGTATACCCACTTCCAAGTTCGGTCTTGATGACCGCCGTTCCCGCACGCGTGGCAGGAGTCCATGAGGTGCTCGTTGCCTCGCCGTCGCCGGCAGATAGCACGCTTGCCGCGGCCCACGTTGCCAAGGCAGATGCAGTCATCACCGCAGGTGGTGCACAAGCCATGGGGGCGTTCGGCTTCGGGACCGAATCGATCGCGGCGTGTGAGGTGGTCGTCGGACCAGGCGGACCGTGGGTGACCGCCGGAAAGAAGGTCATCACGGGCTATGTCAAGACTGATTTCATGGCCGGACCGACCGAACTGGTCATCTTGGCCGATGGCACAGCCGACGCTACCCTCGTCGCCGCTGACCTCATCGCCCAGGCAGAACATGCCCCGGAGGCGATGCCGATCCTTGTTTCACCCGATCGATCGCTCATCGAGGCGACTGATGAAGCGATCGTTGACCAGCTCGAATCCATCTCGACGGCAGAGACGGCCAGCACCGCGTTCGAGAACAGCTTCACAGTCCACGTTGACGATCTCGAATCAGGAGTCGATGTGTGCGAACGACTTGCACCAGAGCACCTCCAGCTCGTCGGTGATGCGGCCGTCAACTGCGCCGACGAAGTCAGCCGGTACGGCACCCTCTTTATCGGACAGGCCACCCCGGAATCGCTTGGGGATTATGGAGTCGGTCCGAACCACGTGCTGCCAACCGGTGGGGCCGCCCGGTTTACCGGCGGGCTCTCCGTCTTCGACTTCATCAGGCTGCCAACCTACCTCGAGATGGATGGCGAGTCCTACCCGACCGAGTTGATACGAGATATCCCCCGGCTGGCGAGGATGGAGGGACTTGAAGGACACGCGCGAGCGGCCGAACGGCGGTTCGAACAGACTAACAAGTGAGGTCGAACAACCTTTGTGCAACGGTAGGGTACCGGACAAACAGATGAGTCGCGAGGAACGAGAGGAGGGCCCAATCGTCAGCGATCGGGGGCCAGACGATCCGGTCGCCGCCATCATCGGCGGTGTACACGGTGACGAACCCAGCGGGGTACGTGCAGTTGAGTCTATCCTCCACGAGATCGATGCTGGCATGCTCACCCTCGATCGTGGTGGTCGATTCATCATCGCACATCCGGGTGCGATCGCAGCAAATCGGCGGTTCATCGAGGTCGATATGAATCGGTCGTTCCCTGGTGATCCGTCTGGTGCACTTGAGCAGCGAATCGCCGTTGCGGTCTGTGACGCGGTTGCCAATGTGCCGACACTCGCGCTCCATGCGACTCGGTCGAGTGGAACTCCCTTCGCCTTCGCCTCTCCACACGATCCAGTAGCGATCGATCTCGCCAGGGCCCTCTCTGTGGAGCATCTCGTCCTCGCAGATGGTGCCGATATCGGGTCACTCAGTGCCTGTGGTACGGTCGTTACCATCGAGGCCGGACCACAAGGAAGCGACCGAGCGACCAGACTGGCACGAGCACTCGCAGATGAGTTCCTCATCGCAACCGGGGTGGTCGAAGGCGAGGTACATTATCACGAACCGACCGTCTATGAGATCGGTGAAGAGATCGACCGCCCTCCCGGTGAGACCTATGAGGTGCTCGTCGAGAACTTCGAGCGAGTCGGTACCGGACAACCGTTCGCAAGAGTGGATGAGACAGAACTCACCGCCGGTGAGCCGTTTCATCCGATCTTGCTCTCAGTCGATGGCTATGAGGACATCTTCGGATTCCGGGGACGGAAGCTGGCCGATTCGCCTGCTGAGTTGGATACCATGACTGACTGAGCAGGCAACTGATCGACCGTTCACCGTATCTGCCAGCGATACTCTTCGACTGAGTGATTCGGCAAAGGACGACTCCGAGTGGGTGCTAGATTCCAGCTGGCTATAGGAAGAGCTCGAACGCATGTGGACCGTACCGTCCACCCTCAAGCTGGATATCGACTCCAGCGATTTCGCCCTGATTCATCACCTTCACAATCTTGTCGACCGAGGTCCACATCGGCTTATCAGAGAGGGAAGTGGTGTTTGAGACGTTGACCGAGAGCTCGAGCATCTTCCCGTCGGTGATGGTTGCCTCTCTGACCTCAAAGTCGTAGGTCGGCTGTTCTACCTCGACCTCGAGGTAGATATCGAGGCCAGTATCGGTGCGAGCATCGGCTGTGGCGAAGTCCGCAGAGACCGACCGACCGGTCCGTGACCATCCAGGCGTATCCTGAAGGGCGTACTCGACGCCGTGTTCCTGATGATACTCGAGGTCGACCTCTGGGATAATCGGGTCAATCGATTGATAGGTGGTCTTGTCCCATCGATCGGTGAACGCGATACTGATAAGATCGAGATCGCTCAATGCGACTGAATCAATCTCTTGCCAGGTCGCTGGGTAGTCGATCTTCGGTCCACCGGTGCCATCGGCCTTGGTCTCCACCTCGAGGTAGAAGCCATCTCGAACCTGCTCGATACGGGTCACCTCGTTGTAGTAGTCCTTGTTGGTCGATTGCGAGGAATCTTGATAGATCTCACCGGTCTCATGATTGATGAAGTAATCAACACGACCAGCGCCCGATTCGAGGAAGACAGCGAATTGAGCATCGAGACTATCCTCATCGAGAAGACCGACGATGAGCTGTTGATCAGTGTACTCACCGTAATCGAACACTCGACGAAAACCGGCCTGATGCCACGAATCGGTCGGTAGTTCGAACGGTTCGGTTGAGGACGATTCCTGAAGGGAGGGGACCTGTGCCAGATTGGGATTGCGAGCAGCGACGATGCCACCGATCCCGACAGCACCGAGGATACCAACGGAGGTGATAAGTTGGCGGCGGCGCATCAGATGATGCTACCGGACCAATTGATAAACGAGATACCCTAACTGAAATTGGTACTTGTGCGAGAAGTTAGCAAGCACCATCAGCCCGCGATCTCGATCTCAGCAACTACGAATAACAGTATAGAGTCACCAGCGGTTCACGACTTTGGCTCAACATGCTGGGTGGACCGGAACCAATCTGCTGGATCCCACCGACTCTTCACCTCGGCGATGCGATCGTAGTTCACGCCATAGGCGGCCCGAACCCGGTCTTCATCAGTATCGGTCTGGTTGTTGACATACTCACCACCGGTCCCATGCTCGCGGAGTGCTTGGTGGACCGCTCTTGTCCACTCGATACATCGATCATCATCCGTCTCATCCAACCAGTGTGTGGTCAGATGGAGCGCGAATGGGGCGTCCCGATGCGGGTAGGCGGTGGCCGTCGGATCAACCTCGTTGATCGCTCCACCGAGCCCGTAGAGGGCGATGCTGGTCTGCGGTGTCGGCATCGGCAAGGCCTCCTCGACGAGCGCATCGGCGAAGGTCATATCGAGCTCCTTGAAGTAGAACGACTCCCAGTGATGACGCTGACCGGTGGGAACCTGAAACGGGAGATAGAGTTCGGTGTAGTCGGCCGGATACACAGCGGCGACATGGGGATCGCCGAAATCGGCGAACTCCTCGAGGGCTTTCTTGAACGAGTCATCCGTTCCCACGCACATCACATATCCAGCAACGGCGAGCTCACCGTGTAATTCCTCCGGAAGATCTGGCAGTTCTGGGATGGTCAACAAAGCGGCGGTCGGGAAGGTTTCAGCCGGGAGCTCGGGGGCTACTTCACCGAAGTAGGTGAGATATTCGCTGGCCTCTTCGATCGGGTAGAGCACGTTGGCGACGAGACATTCACGGGTTTCCTTGATACACTCGAAGGCGAACGAGGTGACGACACCGAGGTTGCCACCACCGCCGCGAAGTGCCCAATAGAGGTCCTCGTTCTCCGTAGCACTGGCCGTGACGACATCTCCGGCTGCGGTGACCACCTCGGCGGATACGAGGTTGTCGCAGGCAAGACCGTTCAATCGACCGGTCACACCCATACCACCACCGAGGGTGAACCCACCGACCCCGACCGTTTCCGGGATCCCTGGCGGAAGTAGTCCATGTTCAAGAGCCACCTCGTTTACCGCATCCCAGGTTGCCCCACCCCCAACGGTGATCGTCTCGTCACGCAGCTCAACCCGATTCAACGGTGATAGATCGAGGACGATTCCATCCTCTACCAACGCATGACCGGTAGTCATGTGGCCGCCTGCCTTCACCGAGAAGGGGATATCATTGTTCGTCGCAACCTCCAGGGCGTTTACGACGTCGTCGGTATGTTGACACCCCACCACAACCGCGGGGTAGCGATCGATCGCCCCATTCCAGAGCTGAATCTCATCCTGATACTCCGAATCGCCAGGTAAGATACAACGGTCACCGAAATGCTGTTGGAGTGTTGAGACGGCTTGTTCGGAAATTTCGTGATCATTCGTCATGGTGGACACTGACGAGACGGGTGGATACACCAAAACCTTGTTCCCAAGGATAATTGAGACAATCGTATGATATGTCGAGTATTGAAGTCAACACCCGAACTACATCGGATAGCATATGACATCTGGTCCAACGGAGGGACCCGACCTGTCACCTGAGGAAGCGTTCGTTGTACTGGGGAACGAGACTCGGCTGAAGATCTTGCAAGTACTCGGTGACCACGGGGGAGTGATGTCGTTTACGGCGTTGCGAAATGCGGTCGGTATCCGGCAGGGGGGTCAGTTCAACTACCATTTGGACAAACTGGTGGGACACTTTGTGGCAAAGACCGAAGCTGGATACTCCCTCAGAATTCCAGGCCAACGCATCGTGGAAGCGGTCTTGTCCGGGACGGTCACCATGGATCCGAAGCTCGATCTCACCGAACTTGAGTTCACGTGTCGGATCTGTGGACATCCGATCTCGGTGAGTTACCAACTAGAGCGCCTCGAACTCTACTGTTCCGGATGTGCCGGACAATACAAACGGGAAGAGAAGGGACGTGAATCGGTCCTCGATACCAGTGACGGATGGTTGGGTGGATACCAGCTCTCACCGGCCGGGGCGGTCGATCGAAATCCGATAGAGTTGCTCTATGCGTCATCGTTACGCTCACACCTGGCTAACGTCGCCAGGTCGAACGGATTGTGTCCAGCGTGTGATGGACGCGTCGAGCGAGTGGTGACCGTGTGTGAAGACCACTCCGCCCAGGATGGGCTCTGTGACGTCTGCCAGCGACGACATGCAGTCCAGGTCACCATCTCCTGTACCCAATGCCCAGACGAATTGGATGGGATGGCCGTCAATGTCCTAGTCGCTGACCTCGGACTGCGTCGATTCGTTGCTGATCAGGGGATCGATCCGCTCACCGAGGGGTTCAGATGGGGATGGGACTACGAAGAACAGATTCACTCGACCGATCCGTTGGAGGCCTCCTTCATCTTCGAGATTAATGGCGAGACGATCGCTGTCACCGTCAACGAATCATTGGATGTCGTTGATATGGAGGTCGATCCTCCGTAAGACATCAAGTATCCTTCTGTATGATCAAACGTACTATTCCATCGGGTACAAGGGGAGCCGGGTTTGACTGTAATCAAGAGGTATATTCAAAATTGATGTATAATTTCCAATGGCCACATCAGTTGGATTTATCGGCGGTCTTGGCCCCGTGGAGCTTGTTACTTGGATCGTCATCGTGCTCGTCCTCGCGCAGGTGTGATCTGGTTGATCAGGCGTCCAGTATACAAACGAATCGATGAAGAAGAGGTTGAAATGGATGAACGACTCAACCGAATCGAGGATAAACTAGAATGAACGGCACCAAAGTTCATGCCTCACCCATCGAGACCACAACCGCTCAATGAACAGGGCTCGAAGAATGGACACCAAATCCAAAACGGTCAGCGAGCTGACCACCTGATATTTACCATCGGCGTCTCATCTGAACTACACATGTGTGGCCGAAATTCGTTGTTTCATTCTCCGGCTGAACTGTCGGAGCACTTCAAGGCCACGTGGAGTATCGACTCATTCGAACCGAGGTACAACATCGCCCCAACGCAACAACAACCGGTCATCACGAATGAAGCGCCCGATGAGATCGTCGAGCTTCGCTGGGGTTTTCTCCCACACTGGGAAGCTGACCTGAATAATGGATTCATCAATGCCCGAGCTGAGACCGCTCCAGATAAACCCGCCTTCAGAGATGCCTGGGAGCATCGGACGTGTCTAGTGCTCTCATCTGGCTTTTACGAATGGGCATCTCCAAACGGAGGCAGAAAGCAACCCTACCGAATCCACCGAAGTGATGACAAACCATTCGCGATGGCTGGCCTCTGGTCTGAATGGACTGACAATGAAGGAGAACTAGTCCAAACGTTCACCATCCTCACCACAGAACCGAACCATCTCGTTGAACCAATTCACAATCGTATGCCGGTCATCCTTCGACCAGGTCGCACCGGAGGATGGCTTGAGATGGGGCCACACGAACGCAAAGTCTTCTGTGAGCCCTATCCAGACGATGATCTCACGGCGTATCCAATCTCGACGAGAGTAAACAATCCAGCTAACAACGGTCCAGAGATCATCGAACCAGCTGAAACCGAGCAGTCAGGATTAGGTGAATTCTCCTGAAACAGAGTTATGTTGGTACAAGAAATCGAATTGCAGAGTTCCCTCGAGGTAGGCTAGCAGACAACGAAAAATCAGCATGGACGGGAGAACTTGTTAGTTCCGGATGCCACGAAACCCGAATTGCTTATTTTCGACCTATAATTGACGTATATTGTTGTTATCGGGGTCTTAACGTCGTTCTGAGTAAGGAGTGTTGTGACATCTGATTTCTGGTGTTACAAGGGATTATTCCTCGCCTGTCCACCGGGTGAATGACCCCTTGAAGGTGCGGATATATCCGGCATATTATCCCGATGAGAAACTACATATAAGCTAGAGAGTGATATACATAAATGCGAGAAAAAGTCGGCACTTCGATTTTATTATCTCGGGTCGACAACCGCGACCTGCAAAATAGCCTAGACTCAAACCAACGACCCCTCTGGTGCCAGGGTGGTTGAACAGTGTCTGTACTGTGAAACACCGTTCGACGAACAGACGGCACTCGTGCAACATCTCGCAGCCGACCATGAGCCTGCAGAATTGAGTCGGATCGACCGGAGGAAGGTCGAGCGGCACAATCGGCACACTTGGGCTGTGATCCCTCGGCGGACGATGATCCGAGGAGCAGGTTCGATGGCCATTGGAGGGATCCTCCTTGGGGGTTGGTATACAGCCATAACCTCGGCCCAAGGTGGTAACCCCAGTGGCTGGTCGATGTTCAGTGCCGACCTCGCCAACACCGGGACCATCGATACGACCGGGGTTGCCGCCCCGGTGGAAGAGCAATGGCGCTTTGAGACCCCTGGCTCGGTCGGTTCAGCGCCGGCGGTGGTCGACGGAACCGTCTACGTTGGCTCAAGGAATGACTACATGTACGCGCTCGATGCAGAGGATGGATCCGAGGAGTGGAACTTCCAGTCGGTCGGTTGGGGATTCGACTCATCACCGGCGGTCGTCGATGGCATCGTCTACATCGGCTCAGACGATGGGAACGTGTACGCGATCGATGCCGATGATGGTTCCGAGGAGTGGAACTTCGAGACTGGGGCCAACTGGGTCTCTTCATCGCCGGCGGTGGTTGACGATACCGTCTACATTGGCTCGTACAGTCCAACCGCGGATAATGGTCGCGTGTACGCGATCGATGCCGATGATGGATCCGAAGAGTGGAACTTCGAGACTGGGGCCAACTGGGTCCAATCATCGCCGGCGGTGGTCGACGGTACCGTCTACGTTGGCTCGGACGATAACCACGTCTACGCACTTGATGCGGGGGATGGATCCAAGGAATGGGATTTCGACACCGGCGCCATTGTTTCATCATCACCGGCGGTCGTCGACGGCACCGTCTTCGTCGGCTCCAGGGATAATAACGTGTACGCACTCGATGCGGGGGATGGATCCGAGGTGTGGCGCTTTGGGACCGATGACGAAGTAAACTCATCGCCAGCGGTCGCCGAAGGTACCGTCTACGTTGGTTCGAACGATGACCACGTGTACGCACTCGATACCGGGAATGGATCCGAGTTATGGCGTTTCGACACCGGCGGCGAAGTTTCATCATCACCGGCCGTCGTCGACGGTACCGTCTACGTCGGCTCCTGGGATGATAACGTGCACGCACTAGACACCGATGATGGATCCGAAGTGTGGCGCTTTGAGACCGGTGGCAGAATATTCTCTCATCCAGCGGTATGGGATAACACCGTCTACGTCGGCTCGGAAGATGATCACGTGTATGCATTGACAGGTCCGGATCCGAACAATCCAACCATTGGCACCATCAACATCACCAACTCCACCTTCGAGAACAACACTGTGGGCATTCAAATCGGCGACGACGAATGATTTGTGGATTTTTTGCGCCGAAATCGTTGTCACTCATTTACGAGACCGGGACTCCTAGTAAGGAGCTATTGAAACGAGTTACCGGAAGATCAAATCACTCGTTCCGCAAGCGACATCGAAGAACTTCATCGTCCGCCTGTTTCACTTCGGCTTCGGCGTTCTGATGTACAACACATGGTTGCTAGTGGATTTCTTGGTCCAGCGAGATCTACCGGTGCCGTTCCGATACAAGCCCAGGATCTCCAGTAACCGCTTCAAGCAGTACGTGAACCGGTACTTCGGGACCCTCTTATACTAATCATTCCGGGTTCGCAATCCCTGAGTCGCAACACCCGGTAGCAGCGCGTATTTTCGGTGTTTTCACCGGTTGAGGGCGAAGAGTCCCTTAATCAGCAGAGGATATTGGTGGTATTGCCACCTAGTTCGTAGGTGTTGAGGCCTAATACAGGAGAAACGATTCGGGTTTTACCTAGGATTCGCAACGAACCCAGAGCTCTGTTCGTATAGCAATATTTGATTTATAACCGACATAAGGAATCCGTGATACACTCACATCAACGATGAAATATGATTTTCACCATAGTTGAAAATCAAGTGAAGGTATTCAGAACCACATACATATAGGGTAAATCAAGAGGATCCAATTATCAACGTCCAACTGTATATCAATGACGCCAACAAAGAAGTGCCACACAACCACATATCAGGAAGTACGTAACCAACTTGTACAATTTCAAATAATAGCAGATTGCAGTTGAGTGCTCAATAACCAAGGAAATAGCCAGAATACAATAAAGTGAGGAAATTAGAGTACAGAAGTAAATAGAATTGCCCTCGGTCTAAAAACAAACCAAGCAATGCCAAACTGTCAAACCCAAATACAAGTTAACGTGGTTGAATTAACATCTGCTACGCAACAAACAAATATTATAATTCTATAGACTCAAGGGGAACTAATCAAAGAAAATCCTCAATTGTATACATACAATAATCAACATTGATTATAATCGAATATTTACATAAATATAATTATCCTTATTACTTTATTATTAATATTTTATTATTTTAATTAATTATAATTCAGTCGATATAATTAACCTAATAT
>SKSH01000075.1 GCA_007118075.1 Halobacteriales archaeon | reverse complement strand
GGTGGATGAACTTGCCTTCCTCATGGCACTCAAGTGTGCCGTTGCCGATCTCCCATTCGGCGGTGGCAAGGGTGGCGTGGTGGTCGATCCCACCAAGCTCTCGACGGGCGAACTCGAGCGTCTCTCACGCGGCTATATCACGGAGTTCTATCCGATCATCGGCCCACAACAGGACATCCCCGCGCCTGATGTCAACACCAATGCGAGGATCATGGGCTGGATGGTCGATGAATACGAACGTCTTGAGGGCAAGCAGGCACCTGGTGTCATCACCGGCAAGCCGCTCACCCTCGGCGGCAGCGAGGGCCGAGCGTCGGCCACAAGCTTAGGCGGTGCGGTCATCACGGATGCCTTCGTCGACTACGAGGGTTGGGATGGTCGTGACCTTTCGGTCGCCATCCAGGGCTTTGGTAACGTCGGCTCGTACCTCGCCGTCTTCCTCGACGAGCGTGGCTACGATGTGGTCGGTGTGAGCAACGTCGATGGTGCACTGTACGATCCAGACGGTCTCGATGTCAACGACGTCTACGCCAGGCACACGGTGAATGAGGACATCCTCGAGGCCGACGGTGAGGTCATCACGAACGACGAGTTGCTCACCCTCGATGTCGATATCCTCCTGCCGTCTGCCATCCAGGATCAGCTCACTGAGGACAACATGCACGATATCCAGGCAGATGCGGTCATTGAGCTGGCGAACGCCCCGACGACACCGACCGCCGCAAAATACCTCACCGAACACGGTGTCTCGATCGTCCCGGACATCCTCGCCAACGCCGGTGGGGTCACCACCTCTTACTTTGAGTGGGTCCAGAACACCACCAACGAATACTGGCCGAAGGAGGTCGTCCAGGAGAAGCTCGAGAACAAGATGCGCACCGCATTCGATCTCATCGCCGAGGTCAAAAGTCAAGATCCTGCACGCACCTGGCGAGATGCCGCGTACATTCACGCCGTCGAGGAGATCCTCAAGGCAGAGCAGGCCCGGGCGGCTGGCTGAAACGGCTGCACGTTGCGGACGATACGGTATTCGACATTTCTGCTCCGATGAGCAATCAACTGCCCTCGTTCACATGTACCCGAGGTCGCGAAGTCGCTCCATCAGGTCCTCCTTATCCTGTGCCCGACCAGCCCGCTCGGTCGTCCCCTCGAGATCTTGTAACCAGGCTGGCCGCTCGTCGTCTTTCGTCGTGGATACCTCACTCCCGAGTGAGCGAAACCCCTCGAAGTACTTCGGCGACACCGGGATGTCCTCGATATCGACCCCGTCGGGGAGATCATCGATCGATTCCGGAAAGAAGCTATCCTCGTCGATCCCCTCGACCACCTCCGGGACCATGTACGACCAGGTCGCATCCCACACGTCGCGCTCGGTGAATGGGAGGATCGGTTGGATCCGGTCGTGTGGCGGATAGATATCGGGATCGTGTCGTGGCGAGAAGAACGTCTCCTCAGACCGCGCCGCCTGTTCGTCCCAGCGAACCCCCGAGAGCACCCCATCGACCGCTTGCGCCTCGAGGATATCGTTCAACGCGACGGTCTTGAGCAGGTGATTGCCGACGTACGTGTCCAACAGGAACCTGAACGTGTCCTCCTCGTATTCGAGCAGGTCTCGCACGTGGTGTTGATTGTGCGCACTGAGCGCCTCGATCGGGATCTCATCGCCCGGTTCGAGGCCGTGTTCCTCGACGTACGCCCCGACATCGTCGTTCGAGGCGATATGCAACTCGAGGTCCCATCGGTCGGTCCACCGCTCGACGAACTCATGCAGCTCCTTGAAATGCTGGAAGTGATCGATGAAGACCACCGGTGGCATCTCGAGGTCGAACTCGTCGCACACCTCGCGTGCGAAGTACACGACGAGGGTCGAATCCTTGCCTCCCGTCCACATGATGGCCGGATTGCGATATGACTCGAGACCGATGCGGGTCACCTCGATGGCCTTCTCGAGCTTCGATGTGAGCGATGGATACGAGTCGGGTGTCTCGTCGGTGCCATCTTCATAATCGATTGAGTCTGGAGCGGAAAAGGGAGCCATCTGTTTGTGTCACATGATTGGAGTCGCTGGCCATTTGTTAATGTACTGCTACGCTATATACAGGCGATCGAATTCTCGGTCTGGTTGTGTGCTCAATTTCACGCTCATTGCCTGAACATCGCATTGGGACTCACAATCAACCCCGATTAAAGCAACATCCAAAGGAACGTAGTAGGGGATTGGAGTATGCAACTTCAGGCCATTGCTCAGGTAATCTAGAGCGGGTCGCCTGAATCGTGAGCTGGTCGATATCGGTGTGTGTTCGCAACCAGTTGGCTGCCTCGTGGTGAGCCGCTCGGTGGTTTGGGATAGAGATATTCGTAGACGAATGCGTGATGAACGGAAGCGTCAGTACCTTGTCCTCGAGGATCGTTCCAATGGATCTTGATCCTCGGTCAGGGCCACCAATCTTCACCAGTAGCCAATCCCAATGTATGCGAGCTACGAGATATGTACCCAAGCGGGTGGCGTATCCTGGTCCAACACGAGAG
>SKSH01000005.1 GCA_007118075.1 Halobacteriales archaeon | reverse complement strand
TGTTGGTAGCCTTAATTTGCTGATTCGATCACCCTGCGTATCAGGTAGCCACCAGATCCTTTGAGCGTGAGAGGCTATCAGCTATAACTAAAGTACCTGGAAGCTACCGTTCAACCAACCTACGTGGTACGCAAGAATGACAGCAAATAATCGTGTAATCAGACGGCGAACAATCCTTCGATCAGCGGCCGGCGCAAGTGCGCTCGGGCTGGTTGGTGTGACCGGGAGTGCGGTCGCCCAGCCACCGAGTCATGCCGGTAGCGGATCGACCTGTGACCATACCGTCGAACCTGGCGACTCCATCCAGGCTGCCATCAACGCCGCAGACGATGGTGACACCATCTGTATCGAGGCAGGCACCTACGAAGAGGACCTCAACATCACCCGTGCCGACGGACTCACCCTTCGAGGGAAGGGCAGCGATGTCGTCACCATCGATGCCAGCGGTGAGACCGGTTACGGTATCGACGGCGTCTTCTCGAACGATGCGTGGGGCGCAGATATCACACTGGAGGGATTCACCCTCTACGGACCGCGGCAGGGAACCTCCGCACAGAACTTCGGACTGAAGGTATCGTATATCGACGGACTGCACATCGAGGATGTCGTGGTACGCGAGAGCCGTCGGAGTGGCATCGACGTCTTCCCGGCGACCGATGTCACCATCACCGATTCCAGATCGATCGACAACGATGCCAATGGGATCGCCGTGCGCAACGCGAGCGGTGTGACCATTGAGGACGTCCACACCGAGAACAATGCCTGGGGCGGGCTCGCACTGTACGCGCCTGGTGACGAATCCGTCTCGAACGTCAACGTCCAGCAATGCTCGTTCAGCAATCAACCCGCTGGCGTCTACCTCGAACACGACGACTACGACAACATCTCCGTCCGTGATTCGACGTTCACCATCCCAGACACCGTGCCTGGACAGTGGCTGCACATCGTCTTCGCCGGCGGGGCGACCGGCCGGATCGAGGGCAACGACCTCTCCGGTGCCCACCGAGTCGGCATCCTCGCCCGCGGAGAGGGGACCGAGGTGACCATCCGAGACAACACCATCGTCGGGACCGGACCGAAGACCGACGGATGGGCTGAGAACGGCATCCAGATCGACCAGGGTGCAACCGCCACCGTCAGTCGGAACACCGTCGCCGATCACTGGTGGGACAATACTTCCTGGGCGTCGACAGGGATCTTGGCCCTCGGTGACAACATCAAGATCCAGCAAAACGAGGTGCTCGGCAACGATGTCGGCGTGTGGCTCGATCACGACAACTGTCATCTCAATCGCAACGAGATCGTCGTCGAAGCAGATGGTGACTTCCCTGGCTTTGATGGGGTCGTCGTCGAGGGCGATCGCAACCGGCTCATCAACAACGACATCGTCGGCGATCCAGACGCCTTTAGCGGCATCCTCCTTTGGGGTTCGACTGGTACGAAGCTGATCAACAACCGTATCGAGGGCTTCCAAATGGAGATCGAACGCTTCGGAGACGAGGGCACCATCCTACCACCACCGTTCGATCCAGCGGCGTGATGAAATCCACCTCGGTGTCGCGACTCCTGACATTGTTGGAGTACTGGGTGAATGAGATCGAGAAACGTGAGTGGCTAGTTGACCCGCTCGACCGTGTTCAGCGCGTTGATCCGACCGGCACCGAACTCGGGTGAACTCTGTCCGTTGACACCCTCAGAGCCATGCTTGATCGCCTGTTCGACTTGATTCGCGTTCATGCCTGGTTCAAGTTCACGGACGAGTGCGACGAGACCAGCGACCTGTGGGGCAGCCATCGAGGTGCCGGCGAGCCACGCATAGCCATTTACAGGGTATGTGGAAAGAACGAGATTGGAAGGAAATGGCCAATCGACGACTGTTGGATCCTCTTCATTGGTTTTCTCAGGTGTTTCGTAACCTCCACCCGGCGCACCAACATCGATCTCGTTCGTGCCGAAGTTCGAGTAGAAGGCCAGTTCATCGTTCGGAGCTGTCGCACTGACGCTTATCGCACCGGCGGTGCTGTTCGGTACGGTGAAGAAACCACCTTGCTGGAGGTTAGCTTCGGAGTTGCCAGCGCTTGCGACGACCACCGTACCCTGTCTTGTGGCGTGTTGAATGACTCGTTCGTATGCAACTCGGATACCTTCTCGATGTACCTCAGGCGGTAACGGAGCGGTCCCGAGACTGAGGTTGGCTGCATCGGAACCGAGGGTTGCAGCCGAATCGATCGCTGCGAGGATGTCCCCCGTAGTCGTGACCAAAACCGGGTCCTCCTGAGGAACGCCATCTTCATCCGGAACCCCTACTTCAAACCGAAACACCTTCAGTGAGATTAGCTCTGCATCCGGTGCCGTACCGATTACCCCAACAGTACCAGTTGCAGCTGCGGTTCCCGCAACATGTGTTCCGTGACCGTCCTCGTCCCATGGATGATCATCTACGATCTCATCCCCAACGAGAGTTGCTGCAAATAACTGACTATCTTCAGTGTTGACATTCGCTGCCAGGTCAACGTGATCCGGATCAATTCCGG
>SKSH01000086.1 GCA_007118075.1 Halobacteriales archaeon | reverse complement strand
GCCCCGTCGTAATAGAGCAATCCACCGGCATCGTGGACCATCGATGCCATCTCCTCAATATCCCGCTCGACGACGCCGAGTGTGTTCGGATTCGTCAGCATGAGGGCGGCCGTCTCCGGGCCGAGTGCCGCCTCGAGTGCCTCGAGGTCGACCCGACCATCCTCGTTCGATGGAACCGTCACTACGGTATAGCCACCCATTGCGGCACTCGCGAAGTTCGTGCCATGGGCTGTCTCTGGGACGATCACCTCACGCCGCTGTTCTGCCTCACCGTGGTCTTGGTGATAGGCCATGCAGATGAGGATCCCGGCGAATTCACCGGCGGCACCTGCCGGTGGCTGCAGTGAGACTGCGTCCATCCCGGCGATGCGAGCGAGGTAATCCTGCAAGCTGAACAAGATCTCGAGAATCCCCTGACAGGCTCGGTCAGGGAGCTCTGGATGTACGTGAGCCCGTGAATCGCCGGCCAGGCTCTCGGTGAACTTCGGGTTGTACTTCATCGTACAGCTACCGAGTGGATACGGTCCGCTCTCGATGCCATAGGTCATCTGCGATAGACGAGTGTAATGTCCGGCGACGACCGGTTCTTTGAGATCTGGCAGTGTCAGTTCATCGCGTGTGAGCTCGTCGGGCAATCCCTCCACTGACACCTCGACGGTGGAGTTGTTCTTCTCGTTCAACAGGGATTCATAGACTCCTTCTTTAGGGCGTTCCCATCGGGCTTGGTCGTGGATCCTCATGCGAGCACCTCCGTGAACTCTTGGACGAACCGATCGATCGTATCCTCCGATTGGTCGATCACACAGACCTGCAATACGTCGTCCTCGAGGGCATGTACCGCGTATCCGCGTTCGAGCAGGATGTCCGCCAGATCATCGGCGTCCACACCGGTGCTGAAGGCGAATTCACGGAAGTGGTGGCGGTCGTGAAATGGGGCGGTGACGCCACCCAGGTCGTCGAGGCGGGTGGCCAGTGCTGCGGGCTGTTCGATACACTCTTGCGCGAGTTCGACCAGTCCGTCTGGTCCGAGCCAGGCGGCATGCATGGCCGCACGGAGTGCCGCCCAGGCCTGGTTGGTGCAGATGTTGCTGGTGGCCCGTTCACGACGGATGTGTTGCTCTCGGGTGACGAGCGTCAGGGCGAACGCCCGGTTGCCAGCCGCATCCTCGGTCGCCCCGACGAGCCGGCCGGGCACCTGCCGGACATATTCTTCGCGGGTGGCGAAGAGGCCAAGGCCCATTCCGAACGCCGCAGGAAGCCCGAGAACACCGGCATCACCGACGACCACGTCTGCGCCGACCGATGCTGGTTCCTCGAGGATGGACAGGGCCACCGGATCCGTACCGATACAGAAGGCCGCATCGGCATCGTGGACGAGTTCACCGATCTCGTTGAGTGATGGCTCGATAGTACCTCGGATTGTCGGGGTCTCGACGTACACCATGACGGTCGACTCGTCGAGGGAGCTGGCCAGTCCGTCAACATCGACCGTCCCGTCGTCCATCGGATAGGTGTCGACCTCAAGGCCAGGTCCAGCACAGTAATTCTCGAGGGTGGAGCGACGACCCGGATGGAGCAGCTCAGGGACGAGGATGCGATCACCATCGGTGTGGCGCAGTCGGTCTGCGAAGGTCGCCGCCTCTCCCAGGCCGGTGGCGGCATCGTACAGTGAGCAGTTCGCCACCTCGAGGCCGGTCAATTCGACGAGCATCGATTGATACTCGAAGAGGACCTGTAGGAATCCCTGGCTTGCCTCTGGCTGATACTGTGTGTAGGAGGTCAGGTATTCACTGCGCCCGGCGATATGGTCGACGAGTGCAGGGATGTAATGGTTGTAATGTCCTCGACCCAGGAGGGAGACAACATCGTCGTTTTGATCGAGCATGTCACCGACCTCGAGGATGAGCTCGTGTTCCTCGCGAGGTGGGATGTCGAAGCTGTCGTCGAATCTGACCGCAGCTGGAATGTCGAAGAGTTCCTCAACATCCTCGACACCGATGGCGTCGAGCATCGCTGCGGTGTCTTCCTGGTCATGCGGTGCGAACGGACTACCCGAAGATCGATTGGATGATTGCATGGTGGCTGAATGGCCGACGTGTTCCGTCAGTGGAAGTCGGAGACGCGAGCTATTGAGATGCCTGCTTTCGAGTCAGGCCAGTTGCGATTCGTACTCGTCGGCATCCATCAGGTCGTCAATGTCCCCAGCATCTGCTGGTTCAACCTCAAGCATCCAGCCGTCATCGTAGGGGGATTCGTTGATGAGCTCGGGGGTCTCAAAGAGTGTCTCGTTGCGGTCGACGACCTCCCCTTCGATCGGCGCATAGAGGTCGGAGACAGCCTTGATGCTCTCGATCACGCCGAAGGGCTGACCCTCAGCGATCTCATCACCCACATCCGGAAGTTCGATGAAGACGATGTCGCCGAGCTCGTCCTGTGCGAAGTCTGAGATACCGATTCGAACGGTCCCGTTGACTGTCTGGACCCACTCGTGGCTTTCGATGTACCGTCGGTCGTCGCGAACGTCGATGGCCATGTGTCAGTCAACGAAGGGGAGGGATTCAACCTTTCCCATTTTCGGCTCACCGCGTACCTCGATGGCGATTTCGTTGCCGGCTTCAGCGTGATCGGTCTCGACATACCCCAGGCCGATCGGCCGCCCGAGGGTAGGACTCTGGGTACCACTGGTCACCATACCGATCGGATCGCCCGAACTATCGAGGATACGATAGCCTCCTCGAGGGATACCACGGTCGGCCAAGCCGAATCCGATGAGCGATTCCTTGAGCCCAGCTTCTAGTTGTTCGCTGAGGGCTTCACGTCCAATGAAGTCCGTCTCGAGATCGACAGCGAATCCGATGCCGGCCTCGAGTGGGGTTCGTGGATTCTCGACCGGGTCGAATTCGTTGCCACCGAGGAGCAACCCCGCCTCAAGCCTGAGCGTATCTCGTGCCCCGAGGCCGACCGGTTGACACTCGAGAGCTGACCAGATCGCTGGTGCCGATGCCGTCTCAACGAGCAACTCGACGCCGTCTTCCCCAGTGTATCCCGTGCGGGCGATGAGCACCTCGATAGCTGCCACTTCGGTTGTGGTGTGGGTGAATCGGCTGAGCGTCTCGATCGGTTCTTCGGTCAGCGAGTCGACAAGGTCGATCGCGTTCGGTCCCTGTACGGCGATCATGCCGTAGTCATCGGTTCGGTCGGTGATTGTGGCTGTCAGCCCCCACTCATCGCGGTGCTTCGTCCACCGGTCGAGCATCTCCTCGTTGTGCCCGGCGTTTGGAACGAAGAGGTAGCTTGGATCGCCGTCTCGATCGCCGAGACGATAGATGATGGTGTCATCGAGCATGATGCCATCCGTATCGGTGATCGCGGCGTACTGTGCATCGCCGACCTCGAGGGTGGCGACATCGTTGGTGACGAGTCGTTGCATGAGCTCGAGCGCGTCGGATCCGGTCACTGATATCTGGCCCATGTGCGACACATCGAACTTACCCACGTCGGTCCGCACGGCTTCGTGCTCGGTCCGGATCGAATCGAAACTCACCGGCATCTCCCAGCCACCGAAGTCGGTGAACTTCGCCCCGACCTCGGCATGTGCCCCGTACAACGTGGTTCGTCGTCCTGTCATACCCGATAGGGAATCGGCCATGGCAAAAGGGGTTCCCCTCCATCGCGTCACTCCGGGTGATTCTTGGTTCCCGGTGGCCACGCCTCGGACATGGAGTCGCTGCCGACGCCGGTGCTCGACGATCACCTCCATTTACATCCAGATGGGGATGGGATCGAGGCGGCGAAGACGTTCGCTCGAGCCGGCGGTACACACCTGCTGGTGGTCAACCGGCCGTCCTGGCATCTCGTCGAATCGGTGGACGACGTCGACGCCTTTCGTGAGACGTTCGAACAAACGATCGAGCTGGTCGAGGGATCGACCGAGGTCCTCCCCGGCCGTGCCTGGCCGGTACTTGGGGTCCATCCGGTCTTGTTACCCCGGCTGGTCGCTGACCACGGCTGGTCGGTGGACGATGCGGCCCAGCTCATGCGTGATGGACTCGAGTTGGCTGCTGATCTGGTCGCTGGTGGGCGCGCATTGGCGCTCAAATCCGGCCGACCTCATTTCGATGTCTCCGAATCGGTGTTGCGTGCGTCGAACGACCTCATCCAGCATGTGTTTGCATTGGCTGCCGAAGTGGACTGTGCCGTCCAACTACACACGGAGGATACCGACGACGGAACTGAGTTCGCCGAGCTGGCCAATGAGGTGGGTCTCGAGCCCCATCGGGTGGTGAAACACTATGCGTCAGGTCCGGTCAAGGGGATCACCCCAAGTGTCATCGCCCGATCGGTCGCCGTTCGTGCCGTCCGCAACCGAGGCGACCCGTTCATGCTGGAGACTGACTTCCTCGATGACCCGACTCGCCCTGGAGCGGTATTGGGACCCAAGGTGGTCCCCCGTCGGAGTAAAGAGCTCGCCGAATCCGGCCATCATGCTGCGCTTGAGGTCGCTCATGTGGAGACGCCAGGCTTGGTATACGGGATCGATACCAGGGCAACACTCGAGTAGCCCTTCGAAGCAAAGGACTTTCATAGCGCGTCGGCTGTTCTGGTACATGGAGGAGGACCTCGTAGAGTTCTATTCACAAGAGCGCTGGGACAATTGGTTGGCCCGCCTCGAAGAGGTAGATTTCGAAGATGCAGAGGAGACCTCACAGCTCTATCTCAATCTCCAGACCGACGCGGCGATTGCCGTCGCAAAGGTGCTCACCGCATACGAAGAGGAGCGCCTCGAGCTGGATGAGACATTGGATGAGCTCGAAGATATTCGTGATATTGTCCTCGCTGAACCACCACTTGAGGCTGAGGAGGCAATCATGTTTATCGATGCCGTCCAGACGAGCTTGCTCTGCATCTTCGTCTCGATCGATCGGTACCTCGCCGAGGAGCCGATAGAGGTCGACGAAGCCGGTGCCCGCATCGAGGCTGCTGTCTCGGCTGAGACAGACGAGTCGTACGATGAGGCACTCGCTCACATCGCCGAGATCGGTGCCGCTATCATCGACGGTGACCGCTTCGAGCTGACTCCCGATGAGGAGATGGAGTATGGGCTCGTTGCCGAATGGCTCGGCGGTCTCGACAGCCTCCAGGAGGCGCTGCAGGGACCCAAGGTTGTCGAAGAATAGCAACAGACACCAAGAAGTTCGACATTTGTCGAAGTACCTATCGACATAGCCAAATAACTACCTCCGTGAGCAATTGATACCTATGACCAACGTGGGTATCGACGCGATCGACCTCTGGGTGGGTAACCTCCGATTGGACCTCCCAGGGACCTTCGCCCCAGAGAAAGGAGAAGATCCCAATAAGTACAAGAAGGGGCTCGGCCTGTACGCGAGCAGCTTCCCTGATAGTTACGAGGACATCGTCACGATGGGAGCCAACGCCTCCTATCGGTTGATGGAGCGAAACGAGCTGACTCCAGAGGACATCGGTCGGATCGACGTCGCAACCGAGAGCGCCTTTGACAAGTCGAAGCCGGTCTCAACGTACATCGCTGGCTGTCTCGAGAAGGTCTATGAGGAGGATTTCCGCCATGCCAACAAGGGAGAGCGGAAGTTCGCCTGCATCTCGGGGACCCAGAGCCTGAACGATGCCTACAACTGGATCGCCTCCGGTCGGAACCGGGGCAAGGGAGCCCTCGTCATCGCCACCGATACGGCGCTGTATGAGCGTGGTGATGCTGGTGAGGCGACCCAGGGTGCTGGTGCGGTCGCGATGTACATCACCGAGGACCCATCGATCGTTTCCTTCAGCAAGGAGCAGGGGATCGGGAGTGCTGATGAGACGGACTTCCTCAAGCCCAACCAGCAGTTCCCGAGCGTCGACGGGCACCGATCAATGCAGGTATACCTCGCTCGCATGCGCGAGGCCCTTGAGGATTACAAGTCGGTCACCGGAGACATCCACCCCGACGATATCACCTACGGACCGTTTCACACGCCGTTCCCTGGAATGGTGAAGAAGGCGGCGGTGCTCGCCTATCGGAATGTCATCCGGGGCACGGAGGTGGCCGATGAGATCGAGGATGAGGTCGGCCGACAGCCCGAACCGGAGGATTACGACGATGAGGAGGAGTACCTCGAGGAGCTCCGAGAGTTCACGGACACGCTCCGCAACACCGATCGGTACCTCGATTGGTACGCCAAACGGATCGAACCGACCTTGCAGATCTCAGAGCAGGTGGGCAACTGGTACACCGGATCGGTCCATGTCGCCCGGATCAGCGCGTTGTTACATGCATTCGAACACGACCGGTCTATCGTTGATGAACAGATGATCGTCGCCTCATATGGGTCAGGGGCGCAAGCAGAGATCCATGCTGAGACGTTCCAATCAGGTTGGAAGCAGAAGATCGCCAAGCTCGACGTCGAAGAGCAGCTGGCCTCTCGATATGACCTCACGTTCGCAGAATATGAGCAGGTCCACGATAACCACAACCTGGACATCGAGACCGATGTCGAGCCGTTGACGACACCGGAGGATCAGTTCGCCTTCGACGGATGGGGTGCGATGGGCGAGCGGAAGTACCGCTTTGTCGACTAGTTTCTGAATCGTTCGCGACTCCGAAACCTAGCTGACGAGCGCATGACGGTGATTGTTTCTCGAGTGGTAGGATGCCATTGATGACTCAGCCGTATTCTACTGATTTCTTGTGACTTTCTCCCGGTGTGATACAAGCTGGGTATTGATTGGTTTGTAGTACCGGCAATCGGATGAGAGTAGCCCCTACCTCATGGGAGGGTTCTGAGCCTAGCCAGCATCTCGTCGAGCGGAGTCGTACATGTTGCAAGTGCATACCCATCCATGCGGGCTAATGCTGGGGCGTACTCCCAGAGTTCGTCTGGCTCGATCCCGTGCAAGACGACGACATTCGGCGTTGGCGTGACTACACGGAGTGCGACGAGCGGTGACTCACCTCGACTGATCTCGGTGAAGATGAGGGCACGGCTCGTACTTTGACCGTAGAGTCGGAAGAATTCCTCGTGTGTGAGGCTGGTGATCGCCCTGATGCTGTTGATCACCGTGTGTCCCGTGATACGGTCCCAGTCTCCGGAGATGATCTCCTTTGCACCGATAACCGCATAGAGCCGGTCGGTCGAGACCGCGGCATCGTACTCCCGTAGATCAAGGACTACGTCACTGTCGAAGCCGGCTGAGAGGACTCTGGCATATTGACGGATTCGATCACCACCGCGGCGTTCATCAAGCGTGAGCAGCCCCTCAACAAGCCGATGGACGAGGTCGATCCCCGGACTCGACCGCCGACCTCCCTCGTAGTCACTGATCACGGAGGATGACATATCGACCTCGTTGGCGAGATCGGTCTGTGTGATGTCGAAGTCGGTCCGCCACTTGCGGATGGTCGCTCCTGGATCGTCGCTCACGACGATCTCACCGGCGATCTGTTTGGACAGTTCGGTGCGAGGATCCGATCCACTCATCGGGTAGGCCCACGGGTGGGTCGGATATATCGTTACTTGGTCAGGCCACGATGCTTTTGCGCTGAGCTAGCCGAATATTCTGTATGCCCTCGTTGCTCACCCATCTTGCCCTTGGAGCATTGCTTGCTGCTGCATTGCTCTCAGACCACTACGACTGGCGATCATTGCTCATCGTCCTGGCAGTCGTCGCGTTCCCAGATCTCGATACGATCCTCGGCCTCTGGTTCGAGGGTGCCCATCGAGCCTTCTTGCACAATATCTGGGTGATCGTCATCCCGGCGGTCATCCTCGCCTGGGACCTCCACGTCCGTGAAGAGTCATTCGTCCTGGATCGATGGGGCGCGCGAGGGGTTCGAATCGCCTGGGTGTCGATGGTGGCGCTTGCCTTCGCCCACATCCTCCTTGATGCATTCTTCAACGGTGTCAACCTCTTTTGGCCCCTTCATGATACCTTCTACAACCTCAATGGTAGGTTGCTATATTCCGCTGAGCAGGGC
The DNA here is from genome assembly GCA_007118075.1 of Halobacteriales archaeon. Classification (GTDB taxonomy): domain Archaea; phylum Halobacteriota; class Halobacteria; order Halobacteriales; family SKSH01; genus CAZXER01. The sequence continues at coordinate 1,869 of SKSH01000086.1, read as the reverse complement.
TTGGTCCAGACGTTCATCGAGTTGGATGAACCAGAGCTGATGACAGTGGGGACCACGGAGGAGGTGCACTTTCGTACAGGTGTCGATCCAGGCGATCATCCTGTGCGTGAGTTCCACCTCATCAACAGTGGCGAGCTACTGATCGTGACGGTTGCTGGTTTCTTCGCCGCTGGATACCGACTCTACGCGGTGCACTGGTTGGACCGATGATGCCGGCACGTTTTATTGACCGCACCAAGTATCTCTAGTCATGGTCGAGGAACTCGCGCCGGAGGTCTTACAGCAGCTCATCGATTCCGGGGCTGAGCTCCAGATCGTCGATGTCAGGCGTCAACCGGGCTTTCAAAGCGGGCATATTCCTGGTTCTGAGAACGTCCCCTTCGAGCGAATGATCGCCTCGATCGATTCGGTGTCGTGGCGAGACCGAATCGTATTCGTCTGTCCATACGGGGTCAGATCACGACAGGCAGGCGAGCTTTTGCTTGCGTACGAGGGCCTCGCCGAGGATGCCGAGGTATACAATCTGGCAGGCGGACTCCAGGCCTGGGACGGACCGATTGCCGTGGCGTCAACCGAGTGAACCGACGTTTACTTGTCAGGCTGAAAATATGATGGTGTGATGGCAGATACCACAAGGATTATCGTCCTGGTATGCCAATGATTGACACATGGGGTCCGCACCCAACGAAGTGACCGAATCTGTGGACCGCTTTCTAGTGCAATACGGCCATGAACCAACTGATCCCGAGTGGCTTCGGGACGGTCGAAAGAAGCAGTGTCCGGAGTGCTATGGACTTCATGATGTATCGGCTCAAGGATGTACTATTTGTGGCTGGTCACCGCAGGCCATCTCGGGATAGACCGGCCACGACCAGCGGCTCATTTTCTCCTTAGCGCTGGCTCTCGAAGATCCGTCCGTCGTAGTCGTCGAGCGGTCGGATGGCCGCCTTGAACACGTCATCAGCGGCGTCTTGGATCGCCGTCGGGTCGGCTGGGTCCGGTGTACCGATATTTACCCCCGCGGACGAGAGGTGTTCTGTCGAAGCGAACTCCTCGATGAGCTGTTCGACCGCTCGCTCACCGGCGGCGTAGGTCCCGCCCGAGGTTGATGGATCCCAGATGGGAATGAGGAGCCGGGTCTCACTGTCACAGTGTGGGATGGCCTCCTTGATGGTCGCATAGACCCCTCTGAGATTGGTTCGAAGTTCGTCATCGATGGCTGCGTATGTGGTCTCGTACACCGGTTCTTCGACCGAGCTGTGTCTGACCCTCGCGGCAGGGATCACCAGTCCCAGCGTGCCATCCCCCGTCCTCGAGGCAGTTTCAGCGAGCCGTTCGAGTTCGAACTCATCTCGTGGATCGGTACGAATACCAACGATGCCCGGTGACTCGAGCAGGTCATCGGCAGGGTCGAGGTCGGTTCCACCGATGGTGAGTGGGTTCCATTCCCGCGATATCCGTTCAGCGATAGCCAACCCGAGCGGGTGATCGATCCCCGTGATCAGCGCAGGTCCGTCGGTCATTACGAAGAGATGGGGTGACCACCCACAAATGCTCACCGGCCAGCGACCGTTATCGATTAGTCGCCGGGCCGAGTCGGTATCGACGATGACAGACGGTCCTCTCGCGCTGATACCACACACCCTCCGAGATCGGGCAGCCACCACCCTTTCGAGTGAGCTTGCTGATCTCGCTCCATCGCTCGAGGTACGGGTCGCAACAACACCGACTGAGACCTATGATGGCCTCGCTGAGGCGTCGATCTTGCTTGCGATGGGCTTCGAGGACGAGTGGTACGACCACCTCGATACCGTCGAGTGGATCCAGGCACTGTTCTCCGGCATCGATCACCTCGATCTCGAACGTTTC
>SKSH01000052.1 GCA_007118075.1 Halobacteriales archaeon | reverse complement strand
GAGTGGCGCTGGCGGCTCGTCCACCGCAACGGGAACATCATCGCTGATTCTGGCGAAGGCTACACCTCGAAGGCGAATGCAGAGAAGGGCATGCGAAGTGTCAAGCGAAACGCTCCTGGCGCCGAGACAACAGAGGCCTGAGCTTCAGACAGTCGAGGCTCACTCCGGTACGCAATACGCGCACTTGCTCGAAACGATGAGCAACCGGTTCTGGTCATTTTCGGGTATGAAATGAAACGATATTGCTCGGTATGATCGTTGAATAGACCGTCTGCTGTCACAGTGTGTTGGTGATCGTTGATTCAGGAGAGGTCGACCCGTCGATTCAGGAACTCCTCGAGCGTCTGGAACATCCTGAGTTTCTGAGCTTGATCGGTGGAGGCATGGCCCTCTTTGCCGAGTTCCTCGTACTCGAAGTCCCCATCGGGTCCTTCCTCGAATCCAGCTGCCGATAGCGCATCCCGGAAGATCCGTGCCTGTGAGACTGGTACCCGACGATCGTTGATGCCATGGACGATCAACAGGGGTGCTGCGAGGTGCTCAATATGGCTTGCCGGTGACCGTTCCGCATAGAGCTCGGGGTTCTCCTCGGGGGTGCCGAGGTACTTCTGCATCAGTTCGGTCCGAAAGTGAGGCATCGTGTGCTCGAACATGTCGGTGAGGTCGGTGAGACCGATCCAGGCGACACCCGCATCGTACAACTCGGGATACTGCACCAGCTGCCAGAAGGCCGAGTATCCCCCGTATGAGCCGCCGAAGACGACGACACGGTCCTCGTCGAGCCAGTCGTATCGATCGAGCACATGTTCCACTGCGGTGGCGACATCACCCTGTTCGGCGCCACCCCAATCCCCGATGAGTTCCTCGACGAACGATCTACCTCGACCGGACGAACCACGATAATTCACCTGCAAGACAGAGAACCCTAACGAGGTGAGGACCTGGGTATACAGGTTGAACCGGAGGGTGTCACGAGCTCTCGGGCCGCCGTGGGGATTCACCAAGAGTGGAGACGGTCGCTGTCCGCCGTCAAAGAAGATGGCTCCGATGTCAAGTTCCTTGTAGGGTTCGTGTTCGACCGCCGCCTGTCGGGTCGTTGGGACGCCATCGGAGGTGAATGTGAAGTACGTAGCGTCGGTGAAGAACGCACGATCGAATGGACCGTACTCGGCCTCGATCAGTGGCTCGTAGTTGTCTTCGGAGAGATCGTATCGCCAGAGTTCAGTTCGGCGAGTCGGTGCGGTGAACTGGAGGATGACCTCGTCATCTGCTACCGCGATATTCGAGGGTCCCATCGGATTGAACATCGCGACACCATCGGGGAGTTCGAACTCCCGTCCCTCACCGGTCTCTAGGTCGTATGCGACCGGGACCGCGCTTGCATCCCGGCTCCGGCTGGTGATGACCGTCTCGCCGTCAGGAAGGAACGCCACGCCACCCTCCTCGAATGCTCCATCGCCGAGCCAGGTGACCTCTGCTGTCTCGAGGTCGTAGATCCCGGCACGGGCGAGATCGTCGGTGTTGTCGGTGATCAGCAGTCGGTCTCCATCTGGGCTCCACCCGTTCGGGATGGCCTCTGCACCGACCTCACCGATATCGAGATTTCGCTGATTTGAGCCATCGATGTTGGCGACATACACGTCACGGTTGTCGTAATCGTCGGTCTCGTTGGTCGAGTAGGCGATCAGCTCTCCGTTTGGTGAAGCGGTTGTGGCGTAGACGGCACGATCGTGGTCGGTCAGCTTCTTGATCTCCTCGGTCTCGAACGCATAGCGGAAGACGTTCATCTGGCCGTCTCGGCTCGATCCGAACAGCAGATATGCACCATCGTTCGTCACGTCGGCGATCACACACTGCCCATCGAATTGGACGAGTGGTGCTGCGTTTCCGGCCTCGTCAAGCCACCAGATATCGTTCTGCTCGTTACCATCCTCATCGAGATGGAACAGGACTCGCTCGCCGTCGGCATCCCAGCTGACGAACCATCTAGCATTACGTGGTACCTCACCATCGCTCCATTGCTCAAGCGTGTTCGTCTCTAGATCGAGGACGTGTACCTCGTTTCGACCGGTGATATCGTAGTAGAGAGCGACCCTCGATTGGTCAGGGGCGACTACCGGATGATGGAATGTCGGTAGTTCGGCGAGTTCTTGGAGGACGTCGGATTCTTCCAGGGACGACATGTGGCTACCTCATGGATGGGGAAGTTAAATTTCCCGCGACCGACAAACAGCACATACTTGCCGATGACCCGACCGACTCGTCCGTTCACCCGACGTACGTTCCTTGGCTCCATCGGGATGGCCGTCACGGGATATACGGCCGGATGTATCGATACCACTGATGATGATACCGATGCAGCGCTTGCCATCGAAACGGTCGCCACTGGCTTTGACCAACCGTGGGCATTGGCGATACATCCGACCGCACCAGAGTTGTTCGTCACCGAGCTCGGGGGCAGGCTCTCGATCGTCGATCGGACCGATGGGACGACCACCGAACTCGATGGTCTGCCAGCGATCGCCGTCGGTGGACAAG
>SKSH01000100.1 GCA_007118075.1 Halobacteriales archaeon | reverse complement strand
TTAGAAATACAAACTAGTTTTCAATTAATCAATATTTCATGAATTTATTGGTCTTGTTCAGCGTGTGATCGAAGACGAAATTCGGTCTTGTTGCAGTGGCTGTCTGGTCAGGATGTCATAGCAAACTAACACACGGAATCGATCGGATTGCAGTCGCCCGTGTTGCGGAGGACGGTGGGGTAGCTACTGATGTTCAGTTGATGAGTGATGGAGCGAGTCGGTGGTGCCCATCACGCAACAGTGTCTCGTACTCTTCAACCAGTTCTCGCCGCAGTTTCATCGGGAAACCAAGTTCCTTCAGTTCGCGGTTGTACTCCCAGAGTTCTGCGCGTTGTTGTGCGTCGAGTTCACGACCGAATGCCGGTTGGACCGTGGCTTGCTGGCTCATGCGGAACTATGGTTTCGGAGGTGAGTATATAGGGCTCGGCCGTCGGCATGGTGAAAGTGAACGCGATGGTGCCAGCCGTATCCGCTCCAGGATTTACCTCCTCAAATTCATCCATGCGTGCTCTGAGTTCGTCAGGGATGCGGAGACTCACGGTGGCTATGTGTAATATTTGTAATACGACGAAAAAGGTATCCCAGGAGACGTCTTATCTAGTTGCTCCGGTGTTGCATGTACCCACCCTTCGTCCCGTCATGGTACAAAAATCAGCACAACGTGGTCCATAGATTCCACACCGCACCAGGGTGAACGACATCAACACAAGGCCAATGACTGCCACCGGCTGATCACGAGCGTAACCGCCTTGGCGGACTTCGGTCGTGCTGTTCGGCGGGTGGTTCCGGAGAAATAGTTTATAGCCACATCAGTCGTCATAGTGGTACCATGCATGAGGTAGACCGCTATGAGCGCCTGGAGGGACAGTGCGTGCTCGTGACGGGCGCGACGCGGGGGATCGGCGAACAGATCTCCGCACAGCTCACCGAACGCGGTGCAACCGTCTACGCTGGGGCTCGTGATCCGAGCGATGTGACCGCGAGCGGACAGCGTCCGGTCGAACTCGATGTGACCCGTGATGAGACAATCGAGCGGGCGATCGAGACGATCCGTACCGAGGCTGACCGGCTCGATGCACTCGTCAACAACGCTGGTGTCGCAGGCCCGGAGTCGCAACTCCACGAGACCGACGCTGCGGACATCGATGCGACGCTGGCGGTAAACCTCCGCGGTCCGATCGTACTCACGAGATTCGCATTGCCATTACTGTTGGAGCGGTCCGGTAGTCGGGTGGTGAACGTCTCCTCGGGGATGGGCGCGCTGGGGGAGGGCATGAGTGGTGCCTATCCGCCGTATCGCATCTCCAAGGCTGGCATCAACGCACTGACCGTGTACCTCGACGGTGAGTACGGCGACCGAGGATTGATCGCGAATGCAGCCTGTCCGGGATGGGTACGGACGGAGCTGGGGTCCCCAGACGCGCCAAAAAGCCCAGAAGAAGGGGCAGACACACCGGTCTGGTTGACCACCTTCCGTCCCGGCAGCCCGTCGGGGCGGTTTTGGCGCGATCGTGAAGTCATCGACTGGTGACTCGACCGAGGAAGTCTTCAGTGGGGGTATTGGGTGAGATATTCGGTGATGACCGCGGAGTCCGATACACTAGCGGAGTTGCCTCTCCGAGTCGTCGTCGGCCTCTCCGTTTTTGTTCGACACGGTACCGTCTATGATTTCAGCACCTCCATACATGAACGAGGTGTGCGTAGGATTAGTATGCTTATTCTGATACAGTGATAGATAAGATATACAATATGTGCTGTTTGCTGGCATCATCGTTTCAAACCCTTAATACCTCGATAAAAAAGGAGTAAAATAACATATCAATATTACCATATGAATTGTTCTTGGTAGGGGGTACTGATCGAGTATACTAAATTTCCCTTGAACGAGCGGTAGCCCACGACTTCAGTCGTGGGAGGATGTCAAGGCCATACCTATTGTCATCCTGTGATACGCTTCGTCAACGTCCAATCTACCAGGAACACAATACCTGACATCCGACGCGAAATTCCTCGAACCGGATAGGGACGTGTAAGCGACAGTAGTGCATTCGGATGGACCAGAGTCCACCCGGAGCCTTTACGGAACCCACCATCGGAGATGACCGGTAGATGGCGACCCCGCGGCGCATGCGCTTTGTCTATGGCGTCATGGCCTGGCTGCTCGGCACGTTGCTCGTGTTGGTCACCCTCGGGTCGTTCTCGTTCGAGTTGTTCTTCGTCCTCTCGTTGATCGGTGTGTTGATCGTGACCGAGTTGACCGCGCCGGTGTCGGTCTCGCCAGCCTGGCGCAAACGGCTGCGGTGGCTACTGGCGGCCGGGTTGGCGGTCTTCGGCTACATCGTGATCCGGCGCATTCTCGAGATCTTGCCACCGGAGGTGCTCGAGGTGGTCGGTCTATGAGGGTGTTCGAGTGGTTCACCCCTGAGGATTCGATCAGCTGGCCGCGGGTGTTGTTGATCGTCGTTGCCGTGGTGGTCGTCCTCGGGGTGGGTACCGCCGCGGCGATCTCACTCGAACCGTTCAATCCGTACAATCCCACCTGGGAGGGCACGAGCGAGTTCAGGAGTGACGTGATCCACGGCGGGGAGCACGACGGTGAGGTGATGTACCGATTCGGCTACGACGACCTCGACGGCGAGGGGACCGTCGCGTTCGTGGTGGCCCCGACGGATGGCTATGATGCAGCGGATGTCGAGGCGATCTCGTCGTTCCTCGACCGTGGTGGGACGCTTATCGTGCTGGATAATTTCGGCGAGCACGGGCCGGCGTTGCTCGATGACCTCGGTGCCGACGCTCGCCTCGATGGGCAGGTACTGCGTGATGATCGGTACTACGACGTCGGACCGGCGATGCCGGTGGCGAATCAGATATCCCCACACGACTTGACCGTCGGGGTCGAGACCCTCGCGTTGAATTTCGGTACGGCGATAAGGGTGGATTCGGCTGAGGTCCTCATCGCCACGAGTGAGTTCGCCTACCTCGGGCCCGAACTCGAGGAGCTCGATGATGAAGATCTGCGATCATATGCGGTCGCGACGGTCGAGCCGATGGGCGACGGCCAGCTCGTGGTCGTCGGCGATCCCTCGATCACGATCAACGAGATGCTCGACCGTGGGGACAATCGGGTGTTCCTCGAGGCACTGGTGGCCGATGCAGAGCATGTCGTGATGGACGTCTCGAGAGCCGGTGGGGTACCACCGCTGTGGTTCGGGCTTTTGGAGTTACGTGGCTCGGCGTGGTTGCAACTCGGCCTCGGGGTACTGGCCGTCCTCACCATCGTGGCTGTGGCCTATCGCGGCGAGCTTCGTACCCGGTTCGCTCGCGATGCGGTCCAACCCCCGACGATGGACCGAGCGGCGGTCGAGACATACCTCCGGGTGTACCATCCCGACCTGGATGAGGCCCACCTCGAGCGGGTGATGCGAGCGCTTAATGAGGATGGGGGTGAAGCGGTGAGCGATAGCGATGAGTGATGAGGGGCCAGCCGACCCGGCGGCGGTACACGAGGCGATCACGACCGAGATCGGCCGGGTGATCGTCGGGAACGAATCGATCATCGAGGGGTTGACGATCTCGCTGTTGACCCGTGGCCATCTGCTGCTCGAGGGGATCCCAGGGGTGGCGAAGACGACGCTCGCCAACCTCGTCGCCGAGGTGTGTGGACTGAGCTACCGTCGGATCCAGATGACACCCGACGTGTTGCCCGCCGACATCACCGGCACGCACATCTATCGCGAGTCCACCGGTGAGTTCGAACTGCGCCGTGGGCCGATCTTCGCGAACGTGGTCGTCGCAGATGAGATCAACCGGGCGACACCGAAGACGCAATCAGCCCTGCTCGAGGCGATGCAGGAACGGCAGGTGACCCTCGAAGGTGAGACGCTCGCGTTGCCAGCGCCGTTCATGGTGATCGCGACGCAGAACCCGTTGGAAGAAGAGGGCGTCTACTCGCTACCGATCGCCCAGCGAGATCGCTTCCAACTAAAACTCGTGATGGGCACGCCGGCACGTGAGTTAGAACGAGAGTTGCTCAAGCGCTTTCAGGGCGATCCAGACCTCGGTGTCGAGCTGGTCGGCCGGGTGATCGACCCGGCCGATCTGTTGGCGGCCCAGGCGATCGTCGCCGACGTGCATGTGTCGGATGTCATCACCGAGTACCTGCTCGATCTGGTGGCGGCGTCGCGGTCACATCCCGACGTCAACCATGGGGTCTCGCCACGGGCGGCGATCGCGTATCAGGACGTGGCCAAGGCGAAGGCGGCCATCGAGGGCCGGTCGTACGTGTTGCCGGATGATCTACGGTCGCTCGCGGTCGAGGTGATGGAGCATCGGTTGGTGTTGAGTGCGGATGCAGAGCTGAGCGGGGTGTCGCCGACAGACATCGTGTTCGATGTGGTGGATTCGGTCGAACCACCGGGTGCGTCGGCGGCTGAGGTGGCCGAGCTGGTCGAGGATTGAGTCGCTTAGTCGATATTCGGTGGGAATGGTTTGGCCACGTCGACACCGATCCAGCAGGTGACTAACCAGTCATAGCGGGCGTCATCGTGCTCGTGGACCTCGACGCCGACCGGTTGGTCGAGGCCACGGGCGATGCCGGCAGCAAGCGTGGAGACGAGCGGGTGATCGACGCGATGGAGGCCACCGATGGCCGAACCGGAGATGGCGAAGGTGATACGATCGTCGTCGGCCTCGGGGTCGATCTGCATGGCGAGTTCGAGCGTCTCCACCGCCCCTTCGGCGAGCTGGTCGGCGAGGATGACCGGGATGTCCGAGAGGATACCGGAGATCGAGGCTGAGAGTTCACCGAGTAGGGCATCACCGGTGGCGGTGATGATGAGCCCTCGGTGTTCTGCGTCGGTGACGATCGGGCCATCGTTGGCGTCGGGGATACTCGAGGCCGATGGCTGTGGGATGAACAGCGAGATGGTGTCGGTATCGGCGGTGTAGATGGTGATGTCACGCAGGCCAAGGTTGTCGGCGATGGAGGCGATCGAATCTGCCATCGTCGCATACGTCAGCTCACCGACGCTCGCAGGGACGACCGACTCGGGGGTGAGATAGTAGACCAACAAGCCACCGAAGAGGCCGATGGCGCCGATGGCGATGAGGACGTCTCTGACATCGACGAAGATGAGGGCGGCGATGATCGAGAGCGCACCGAGGGCGGCGAGGCCGACGGCGGTCTGTCGGTACCTGGCCTGTCTGATGCGGCGGTACTCTCGACGGAGACGGCGGTTCTCCTCAGCCAGCAACGAGAGCTGGGCTTTGAGCACCGCATCACGTTCACCCTGACTCATGCTGTTTCACCGCCGTGGATGAGGCCGAGGTGGACCAGGCCGATGCGGTGGATGAAATACATGGACACTGCGATCGTGACGATGAGGAGGCTGGCGGCGGTCCACATCGGGAAGATGGTGGTGGCGCCGATGGCGATGGTGGCGAAGACGATGAGGGCGAGCGTGGTGGCGATGAGCGTGGTCATGGCCTGGCTGTCGCGGATGGCCGTGGCGAGGACCAACGAGACGAAGCCCACCTCGGCGATGGCGATGTCTGTCAGGGTCGGGTCGACGATGGCGACCAACGCGATGTGTCCGATGGCGATGGCGCCGGGGACGCCCAGGACGAGCCAGGTGATGGCGGTGAGCGTGGCGACGATGAGGCCACTCGTGCCTGCGAATGAGAAGAGGGTACCGGAGAGGATGGCGATGGCGAGGTAGCTCGGCCAGTCGGTAACCAGGGTAGTGGCGTTGAGTGACGAGGTGGGTCGATAGTGGGTGAGATTCATCAGGCGGACACCACCGTGCGACGTCTACGGCCAGCCTCGAGGATCTCGGCGAGTCGTTCGTGTGGACCGACCTCGAGGGCGGTGACACCCTGCCAGGCGGTGAGTTCGCGTCGTAATTCCTCAAAGTCGACATACCGTTCGTATGCGGCGGTTGGATCGCGGGCGACGAGGTCATCGAAGAGCACCTGCGGGGCGAGGTAGCACAGCACGTCGTGTTCGTGTCGCCTGGCGAGGCGGATGGTCTCACGGAGTTCGGTCGGGTCGGCGTCGGTGGTCAACAAGACGACGAGGCCGGGTCCGTGACGGCGGTGGATGGTCGTCTCGAGGCCGTGATAGAGTGGCTGTTCCTCGATGTGCCGTCGATAGGCACCGCGATCGGTGACGAATGGTCTGAGCGTGTCGGTGAATGGGTTTTGCTCCTCCCAGAGGCGATCGACCGTCGGCGCTGAGACGGGCGAGCGAGCGGTGTGTCGACTGGTTCGGGTTGGTGTGAGATCGGTGAGATGGCGACGCATCCGGCCGAGACTTGCCTCGTTCGCCGTTGGATGGTGGTGGGCGGTGATGCCGTCGGTCGCTACGGTGATGAGCCCGAGTGGATCACCTCGGTGACGGGTGGTCTCGATGATGGCCAGCGCGATGGAGACGAGCCCCTCGATGGCCGTACCACCGGGGTCGCCGATATCGGTGGTGGGTCGGTGATCGAGGATGAGGTGGACCTCACGGTCGGTCTCGGCGGCGTACTCTCTGACATACGTCTCGAGGTGTCTGGCGGTGGCCTTCCAGTCGATGGCCGAGGCCGGATCGCCGATGACGTACTCACGGAGGTGGTCGGTCTCGAAGCCGGGGCCGGTGGCATCGGTGCGGTGGGTGCCGAAGGCGCCGGCGATGCGCCCGCCACCGGCGCCGACATGGAAGGTTCGTCTGCCGTGGGGGTGGACGGTGACGGTGGGTCGTGGGCCCTTGGAGAGTGTCTCCTCGAAGAGGCCGTCGGTGGCGGTGATGGTGGCCGGCTTGAATCGATGTCGGCCGGCGACCGGCCAGGTGATCGTGGTGTCGGTCCTTGCCTCGTTGAACTCGGGGATGAGGGTGAGCTGTGGGATCGATTCGAGCTGTGCAGCGACGGGGGCGTTCGCCTCGATGGTGCATCGGAGCCGTTCGCCAGCGTATCTGATCGCCTCGAAAGTGACGCGTGTCGTGGCCTGTGGGGCGACGGTCGGATCGTCGACCGATTGGACAATCGCGAGGTCTGAATCGAGGTCGATGAGTTCGCGAAGGAAGGCGGCCTGTCGGCCGACGAGCCACGCCCCGACGATGGCGGCGCCGACGAGGAGGTACACGTCAGCGAGGATGACCGCAAGGAGGGCCAACAGGATGGCCAGCCCACCAACGGCGACGGTCGACCGCGTCGGTCGCATACCGGGGTGGATTCGGGCTGATGAGTTGTAGCTATTGGTTGTGGACGTTCGTGATGGAGCGATGGGTAAGGGTCATAACCGTCGGCGGACTGTCACCGTGTACGATGTCGCGGGCCGCCCTCGCTGGAGTCACACTCGTGGTGTTGATCGTGCTGGCATTGCTGGGGCTGGCGGTCGCTGGGGCGGCTGCGGTTGATGAATCTGCGGACGAGGCGATCAACGTGACCCCGCCGCACATCCATCCGGATGAGCTGGAGGATGATGCCGACCTGGATGGAATCCAAGCGCTGTTATCAGCCTATCTGCGTGGGAACCTCGAGTCGAGTGCGATTGATATCAGCGAACAGGAGTACGAGATGGCGAGGGAAGTGCTCGGTGATGCGTATCACGAGCGATTGAGTCAGCTTGGTTCGATCGATGAGCTGACCGACGAGGATGGCCATCCGGCGTTGTTCGAAGTATCCCGGGATGAACAGGAGGAACTGGCAGATCTGCTCGAGGCGTTCGATGCAGTGTACGCCGAGTACCTCGATGCCGTCGAGGCAGGTGAGGAGGAGCTGGCGGTCGAGCTGGCACAGGAGCTGTTCATCCTCGATGCGGAGATCGCCGAACTCAGTGAGTCTCTCTTAGATTCATATGACCGCCTCGAGGAGCTGCTCGAGATCGATATGGAGACGGCACAATCGGCAGTGATCGAGCGGACCGATGAGACGGGATCACAGACGGCGAGTGCCGTCGAAGGGACCTTGACGGTGACCGACCTCGAGGTGGCGATCGAGGACGAGGTGGCGTCGTTCACCGAGCCGATGACGGTGACCGGGACACTCGTGACCGATGAGGGCGAGGCGGTGGCGAATGAGGTGATCGTCCTCGAGATCGAGGAACGAGTCGTTGAGGTGACGACGGATGCGGATGGTTCATTCAGCTTCGAGTTCAGGCCGGTCCTCTCGTTAGCTGGTGAGACCGATGTTTCGGTGGCGTTCGTACCCCAACGTGGCCAACCGTACCTCGGGGACACAGCTGCAGATACGGTCGTGATCGAGCAGGCCGATCCGACGCTCTCGTTGTCGACCGAGGTCGATACGGTGTCATTCGGTGACGAGGTTGCGTTCGAGGGGCTGTTCGAGGTCGACGGTGAGGCTGTTCCTGTTGGCGAACTCGAGGTACGACTCGACGACTTGGTTGAATCGACCATCGCTGTCTCTGCGGGCCAGTTCGATGGATCGGTGACGGTACCGGCTGCGGTTCCGGCTGGAACTGCCCAGTTGGTGATCAACTGGCCATATGAGGACGTGGCCATCGCCCCGGAGACCACCTCGATCGACCTCGAGGTGGCGGAGACCGAGAGTGAGCTAACCGTTGCAGGTACCTTCGGTACCTCGATCACCGTGGATGGACACTTGAGCACCGTGGCTGGAGATCCGATCGCTGATCAGCAGGTGGCGGTTTCCCTCGGTGGGCACGACCTCGGGGTGGTGGTCACCGACGAGGATGGGGTGTACCGTGGTGTCTTCGAGGTGCCTGCTGCGCTCGAGGCCGGTGAGACTGACCTCGTTGCCACCTTCGACGGTGCAGGGACCAACCTCGAATCCACCGTGGTAACGGTGGTGGTCGAGGTACCCGCCACCGATTCAACCGGCACATTGGCACTGGTCGTGCGTGTCTGGGATTGGATGACCGATGTCGCACCAGGCTGGGTCTGGGGGATGATCGTGGTCGGTGTCCTCGGCCTCGCGGCTCTTGGGTTGCGATGGTCTCGTGGATCGGTGTCTTCGTCAGCTGGTGAATTCATCGATGAAGCGACGACACGACCTGCTCCATCCCAGGTCGAGGTACCCGATGAGCTGGCAGATGACCTCCTCACAGCGGCAGAGGCACACCTCGAGGCATCACGTCCAGCTGCAGCGACGGTCCTCGGGTATGGTGCACTTCGGACCCACCTCGGTGAGGACCGCACCGGATTGAGTGCTGCGGCGTTCCTCGAGGAGTACCGGGGTACCGCTCCCAATGGACACCTCGATGCGATCACCGAGGTGACCGATGGATTTCACCGGGTCGTCTTCGCTGGTGAACCGGTCGAGCAATCGGCAGCGGATACCTACCTCGAGTTGGTCCGTGGTGTGGTCGAGCCATCTGCAGGCTAGTATCGGTTTCGTATCCTCTGTTCGGAGATCTGCCGTGTGGTGATTGCCAGATAGATTGGACGAATATGATGGATACTTGGGTATTCTGTATGTACCGATTTGCTGATTCAGAGCGGGTGATATGCCGGTATTAGAAATAATTATGATGAAGGCCATAGCATATCATATCACCTCCGGGCATGGGGGGCATTACCATGGAACTTTCAAGGCGATCACTACTATCAACATTCGCAGCAGCAGGGGTATCGTACACGTTTATTGGATCAGTTTCAGCCAGCGGCGGCCGAACGCAATATATCATCACCGGTCACGGGAATGGACTTCGGAGCCGTGTTGAACGTGCCGGATTCGAGGTGCTTCGAGAGCTGGCCGATGGCCGGGTGCTTCAGGTGGCTGGTTTGGAAGATGATGTGGATACGCTTGAAGCCGTACGTGGTGTCCAGGCTGTCGCCGAGAACACTGCGCACGAGTTGGATGCACCGGTGTTGGAAGAAGCGGTTGAGGGAGATCACTTCCATCCACCCGTGTGGTGGGACCTCCAGTGGGACAAGCAG
>SKSH01000174.1 GCA_007118075.1 Halobacteriales archaeon | reverse complement strand
ATCTGCCCTTCGAGCCAGCTCTCGCCTGGGAGAACGATAACGGGCTGCGCGGGATGGTCGAGCTTTGTCACGGGTGTGGTGGCTGTCGCACCAGCCAGGCTGTCGAGGGTGGCATAATGTGTCCAACCTTCCGAGCCACCAACGAGGAGATTGCCAGTACCCGAGGCCGGGCGAATCTCCTTCGAGAGGCGATCCGAGGCAACCTTCCACCGGAGACCCTCTTCGACCCTCGATTCGAATCGGAGGTACTGGATCTGTGCATCGGCTGTAAGGGGTGTCTTCACGACTGTCCCAGTGGTGTCGATCTCGCGACGCTCAAAGCAGAACTTCAATACCAACGCATCCAGCGAGCTGGTACGACCCATCGCGAGCGAGTACTCGCCTCCTTTCCAACGTTGGCCAAATGGGGCTCACTCACCGCCCCGATCTCGAACTGGGTCGCTGCCATCCCTGGTGCCAACAGAATCATGGCGAGGACCTTCGGACTCAGCCCACATCGCCGACCGATCACCTTTGCCCCGACGGCGTTCACCGAGTGGGCAGATGGCCGTGTACCAGCGGTCACCGAATCCACCGCCGATCGCCGCGTCGTGGTCGTACCCGACCCTTACACGAACTACCTCGAACCATCGGTCGGGCAGGCAACAGTCCACCTCCTTGAGGCGGCAGGGGTCGCCGTCAAGGTCGATGATGAGCTGCCACCTCCGGGTCGAGCTGCCTACTCACAGGGATTCATCGACGAGGCTCGAGAGTACGCAAAGACCACCGTCGACCGTCTCGAACCGATGATCGAGGAGGGATGGGATGTGGTGGTGCCAGAACCATCTGCTGCGGCGATGTACCAGTCGGATTACGCCCATCTACTCGGTACCGAGAAGGCATCGACACTGGCCGCTGCAGCGTACACGCCACTGGCGTACCTCGCCGCCATCGAGGTAACCCTCGATGTCGAGCCGCCAATGGAGTCACATCTCGTCCATGACCACTGTCATCAACAATCGCTCGGCCGGGGGGAGCTCGTTACCTCGGTCTTGGCCGACCATGGCTTCGAAGTGGAGACGGTAGATTCTGGCTGTTGTGGGATGGCTGGGAGCTTCGGCTACGAGCGGGAACACTACGATCTCAGCGTGGACATCGGGAACATCCTCACCGAACAGATTGAGGCGGCTGATCCGTCGGTCATACTCGCTACGGGTACCTCCTGTCGCTCGCAACTCGAGCATCTCGATCCTGGCCAACCCATCGTCCATCCGTCGGTCGTACTCGCTGATGCGCTTTCGGAGTGAGATCGGTCAGCCAAAGAGACTGACGAGCATCGCTCCGATAACCACCACCAACGCGCCGATCACGAGACGCATCGTGATCAGCTCGAGCCGTCGCGGCATGAACATAAGTGACAGAATCAACACGAGCAACGGAACCGTCTGAAGCAAGGGGATCACCAGGACGACCGGTGCCGTCTCGAGTGCGGCGAACAACGTGATAATCCCGATCCCACTGGTGAGTCCAGCGCCGAGGTACCAACCGAACGTCCGATTGAGCTGGAGGCGATCGAATCTGAGCTCGCCAACAAAAGCAAGATACCCGACAAACCCAATCGTGGCTGCTGTGGCTTTGATCGCGACTCCCGGCAACACACCGGTGTTCCCCTCGAGACCGATCGTGATGAAGATGGGTTCGACACCGATCAAGGCTGCACCGAGGATTGGCAATGCGATGGACGCCCCGAACTCTCGAAGCGACGCGTCGGGATCCGCACCCTTCGCCGTTTCATAGGTGATCATCGCGACCCCCGCGACGATGAGGATGATTCCGATGAGATGCATCATGGTGAGACGTTCATCGAAGAGGACGACCGCGAGGAGGCTCGCAATGAACACATTGGCCGCGACAATTGGCGAGGTGCGACTGGCACCGATCACCTGCACGCTACGAATCACGACCAATCGGGCGAGGAACGAGCCAACCAGCCCAGCGGCTGCGAATGCCACCAATGATTGGGTCGTGACCGTTGGGATACCATGGACGATGGCAACCAGAGGGAAATAGAGAGCAACGTTGGCGAGCAGTGAAACCAGCATCACATCGTACGCGTGGCCGCGAACAGTCCCAAGCCTGACACAGAGGTAATAGATGGCGAATGTGAACACCGAGATGGCGGCGAGGCCGATACCAGCGACATGCTCGACAGCGAGTTCCATCTTCTCGGAGGGTTGTGCAAGACGTGATTAAACATTCCGTCCGAGGCAAGTCCTATGAGAGCACATCACGTGGTAGTAGCAGTCCAATGATGCAAACATGAACCGAGCGACAACCGTAGCCGGCCGTGCTAGCCCGGTTCAATGACTCGACGCCGTGAGGACATCCACTGCAGCAGCCGGAGCGTGAGCAATCTGTTTCAGTGCCACAGCCTCAAGTTCATGCAACCGACCGGGGATGATCAGCAGATGCAACGGTGGTCCGAACTCCTTACGGGCCAATTCATCGAGGGTGTCGCCCTTGATGTGTGGTTCATCACTGCCGGCTCTTGCGATGACCACGGCCAACATATCCGGGATGGTTTCGGCGAGCTGTT
>SKSH01000182.1 GCA_007118075.1 Halobacteriales archaeon | reverse complement strand
CTATTCCTTCAGGGATGAGGTGCTATGTGGTGAATTGGATGCAGCTGGTGTCCCATATCTCTATGTAGAAACCGACACCGAAGTTGTCCGGTCATTAATCGATCGAGGCATTCCTGCGATGGTAGGAGACTCGGAACGGATCGAGACACTTCAGAAAGCAAATATCGGCGAAGCAAGCGCCGTCGTTGCTGATATAAATGATGAGACGAATCCAACAGTAATCCTCTCAGCGAAACGAGCGAATCCTAATATCCCGGTCATTAGCGCAGCTCGAAGATCGGATGCTGCTGAGTATCATCGGTATGCAGGCGCTGATGTGGTTATCGAAGCCCCACGTGCACTTGGTGAAAGTCTCGGGCTTCGTGCCGTAACTTCGTTTGCGGAGAAATTCCGTGCATCACTCGAGAATGGATCGGAGATACAGGTCACTGAAATTCTCATTGAGGAGGGGAGTGCACTGATTGGTCAGACCCTCCGAGATACTGATGCATTCGAGGGCAAGAACCTCCAGGTATTCGGTGGCTGGTTCGGTGGTCGGTTCTTGATCCCCCCCGACCCAGACGTTGAAATCGTCGAAAATACCATTCTACTCATCGCTGGTGATTACGAACTAGCCGGTCTCTCTACACGCCAACTCCCACAACATCTCGATGATCGATCGCGGATATTACTTTGCGGATATGGAGCTGTGGGTCATGCAGCAGCGAGGCAGATTGAATCATATGGGAACGAGTGCAATATCATCGATGTTCATCCCTCTGTTGAACCTGACATAGTAGGCGATGCGACCGACCCCACGACGTTCCTTAATCAAGATGTTCAATCATATCGGTCAGTTATCCTGGCCTTGGATCAGGACACAACGACCATCTATTCAACACTCATTCTAAATCAATTGGCGCCAAACGTAGACATCATTGCACGGGTACACAATCCAGATAACGTCTGGAAACTCTACAGCGCTGGTGCCGATTTTGTCCTGTCGATGTCCGTCATCACCGGGGAACTATTGGCTGCTGAGTTACTCGATGATGTGGAAATTCTCACCGCACATGATGAGTTTGAATTCGAGCGAGTAGATGCCAAGGGACTCGCAGGCCAATCCCTGGCAGAAGCAAACATCCGATCTGTTACTGAGGCTACCGTCGTTGCTATCGAACGTTCTGGTGAGATCATTACCGGTATCGGACCCGATTTCCGCTTCGAATCAGATGACACTGTCGTGATTGCCGGCCGTCCGGTGGCGATTGAAGCGTTTATTTCTCGATTCAGTTAAGAGACTGTTCCATCTTCATGTCAGGCGTTCAATAATCGCCTGACGGATGGATTTTGGGGAGTCGATTCGACTTCTCACGAGAACGACGTTCCGATCGCCCAATTGAGCTATCCGCTTAGCGATGGTTCCGAGCATCATTTGGGAGAGTGTCCCTCGTTCAGACACACCGACACAGACGGTCTCATATTTGGCTACCTCTTCGAGGATGGTCCTCTCTATATCGGAGGATACCCTCACTTCTGCTTCATACTGGCTTTCACCTAGACCAGCCTTATCTGCGACGACTCCGATCTGATGTAACCCTCGTTCTATCACGTTGTCAGCTTCGTCTTCGGGATTTGGTGACTGGACGTTGAGTAGGACTGGGAGGACATTTTCGATAGTGGCGAAATCACCCGCCATACGAGCTGCTGTTGGCGCATGGGGGCCACCTCCAGCGAGAGCGACTGGATTCCCGATATGATCTTTCTCGAGATGTACGAGTGCCACGTCGCACGGTGCATCACGCAACACCAGGTCGACGGTCGTCCCAAAGACAACCTCTCGACGGAGTTTTATTGCTTTCCAGCCCATGATGACCATGTCAGCATTTTCCTCTTCTATCACCGAGAGAAGCACACGACCACTGTTTCGCCCGATTATGGCTCTGGTCCGAAGGCTTACGTTCAATCCCTCTGCGGCTTCACGGGCACTCTCAAGGAGATCCTGTTGTCGCTGAATACGCTCCTCTTCGAAGTGGAGTTTTTGCTCTAGCGACGTTTGTTGGGGAACCTCGATGACATTAACCGCTACCAATTCTGGAATGTCGACCTCGGTATGGGTCTGTGCACTCGCTGCAGCAAGTCTGAGTAACCGTTGCTGCGTGTCGGGATTGGAAATCGGGACCACAACCCGGTATGCCTGTTCTGTCTCTGCGTCGTCACCGTTTGGTGCGATGGCTTCACCAACCAATCCAACCCCATCGGCATGCTTTTTCGCATACAGTAGATACCAGATTCCCCCGAACACAACGAAGATTGCACTGAGGATAATCTCGATCGGCGCCATCGCGAATATGAGTGCGAACGAGAGGATTGCACCGAAAGCTGGGACGAACGGATAGAGTGGAACCTTGAAGTCCGGATCGTAGCCGGGATACTCGGTCTCACGATAGACGATGAGGGCGATGTTCAATAACCCATAGACAATCAAGTGCAGGATGCTCCCCGCCTTGGCCAGGTTCTCGACACTTCCCCAGACAATGAAGACCAGGATGATTGCACCTGTAATAACGATTGACCGGTACGGAGTGAAAAATCGAGGGTGGATTTGATTGATCCAATCGGTGATGATTTTGTCTCTACCCATGGCGAAATTGATTCTAGAAGAGGCGAGTATGGACGCGTTAGCGGACGAAGCGGTGGCAAGCAGTCCACCGAACGTGAGCAATGCTAGTCCTGTGCCACCAAGGATTATCTCTCCCAATCTCGCGACGGCCTGCTCTTCAAATCCTTCAACCGTTGCCGGTCCATCGATACCGACTACTACGCTCATCACCAACGCATAGAGGAATATGACGAACACCAGGCTACCAATGACCGCAATCGGCAGGTTCCGTCCTGGATTTTTCATCTCCTCAGCGACAGTATTGATCTCTGCAAAACCGAGATATGTGACGAAAATGAGCCCCGCAGCCGGAAGTACTGTGGTGGCACCACCCTTATCCTCGGGGAAGAACGGTCTGAGATTATCGAGTTCCACATTGGAAAGCCCTACCGCGGTGAAAATGAGCAAGACGAAGAGTAAAATCACAACGATGAGGATTTGCGCACGTCCAGTTTCTTTCGCTCCATAGTAGTTAATTCCGATAAATAACATCCCTGCGAGAAGTGCGGCGATTTGTGACCCGTCGAGGAAGAGAAACTCAGGGATGGTGAGGTAAATCGACGCATAATCTCCGAATCCGAGCATGTAGAATGCAGTTGCGAACGCGAGCCCCAACCAGTTACCCCAACCGGCGATAGAACCGAATAACGGCCCGAGAGCATCGTTGATATAGTAATATCCACCACCTGCCTTCGGCATGGCAGTACCGAGTTCGCTGATCGACAGTGCAGTGAGCAGGGCGATTACTCCGGCGACCACGAAAGCCAATGAGGCGGCCGGCCCGGCCACACCAACGGCAGTCGCGGGTAGGACGAAGATCCCAGCTCCGATCATGGTGCCGGTCCCAATGGCTAACGCGGAGAATACACCGAGTTCCTTCGCAAGTTCGGTCTCGCCTGGTGAGCTCATTTGTCCGAGGTGAAGATTGTCATCGGGTGGTACCTACACACAGCATTTCTCGGCATTGGTACCTACAATATATTCCATCTAATAGTCTGTTCGCATTTCAAAAACACGTCGTAAATGCTCTTCTCTCAGCCGGCTATTCGTACTCGACGTCGCCAGATTTCTCGATATCAAGCCCCTCAATCTGGAGT
Organism: Halobacteriales archaeon; assembly: GCA_007118075.1. Taxonomy (GTDB): domain Archaea; phylum Halobacteriota; class Halobacteria; order Halobacteriales; family SKSH01; genus CAZXER01. Next base: position 6,282 of record SKSH01000182.1, on the reverse strand, counting down.
TCTTCGGGGGCGATCCCAGCGGCATCTAACACGTCATCATCTACATAGATTGAGCAGTCAACTCGGAGGGCAAGCGCGATACCATCACTTGGCCGAGCATCGTACACATAGCGTTTGCGCTCACCCTCTCGGAACACCTCGATGTCGAGCTTCGCATAGAATGTGCCATCCGATAGATCGTCGATCCGAACTCGGTCGATCGCACCACCGAAATCGGTGACGAATTCGACGAGGAGATCATGGGTGAACGGTCGCTCAAGAGGTACCCCCTCAAGTGCATACTGAATGGCTTTTGCCTGACTCGGGCTGATCAATATCGGGAGAATTTCGTCCCTGGCCACCACGATGGCAGCTGGCACACCCATATCGTCGTTATCGACGCTAACACCAACGCCTTCGACGGTCGCCTCGTGTTCCATACTACTCATCTTGTGAGCCGAGACACCTATCCCCTTCGCCTCTCGGAATTCTAGAAGCTTTCTCAATCTATCCAGATATACTCGTCTCGCTCCATTTCTCTTTCCCGGATAAAGACCGACAATCGTTTACTCCTGACGGTGGCTATATTGGGTTAATTATTGATGGACCCCGCTGACCGTATTGCCGAATGGACGACGACCCGGCGTGTTGCCACCATAGTCGTCATGCTCATCTTGACGGTAGCTCTCGGATACGGAGGGGTTGGTGTCTCACAAGATACCGGCTTGGGACAGTTCGAGACGGATTCTCCCGAGGTAGAGAAACTCGAATTCATAAATGACCATTTCGGCGATCCCGATGAGGAGGCGACCACTGCCGTACAGATCATCGTCCAGGGTGAGAACGTCCTCGACCGTGACACGCTCATCGGAACCATCGAATTGCAGCAGGATTTCCGAGATGACCCAATCATCAACGAGACACTGACGAACAATCCGTTCACCGATCTAGCATCGATCGTCGCGACCTCACTGATTCAACAAGAACGAGCCGCAGCAGTGGCAGAGGAAGAGGCCGAACTTGAGGCAGCGTTTGACGAGCTCAACCAGACGGCCCAGATGCTCGTTGGATCATTCGAGACGATTAGAGGGTACCAAGCCGAACTCAACAGCCTGGAAAATAACCAGAGTGAACGCGATGAGCTCAACCAATCAATTGAATTGACCGTTGAGGAGGCGACAGCTGATTTAGAACCGCAACAGGCTGCGGTTTACGAGGATATCGTCTATGAGGTTCGCAACCTGCAACGAGCCCTCGATGCCTATGAGATCGATCCGGTATCGTTCGAAGAAGAGCTCTCCATACAGTATGACCGAGTGAGTTCGGAACTCCTTGGAGCCGAGTTCGCCGAACTTGAGGCTTGGGCTGACGAGCTCGAGGCAACGGCTGCTGCCATCCCCATTTTAGAGCCGACAGCCGACGAACAAATCACGGCGATCGAGACGACATCCGACGAACGACTTGACTCGATGATCGAACGGCTGCTGGGTGAGGATGGGCAACCTGGATTGTTGCGATTGCTCCCGACGGACTTCGAACCAGGCACTACCACCTCTGATGCGAGAATTTCTGTAGTCACCCAACTCATCGATGAGGACATCGTCGTTGAGGGTGATGCCCCGGATACGATAGTCGAAAGCCAGCTCAGGATGGCTGAGCTAGTCGATGATCGATTCGGGGACGATGGATTTGTCTTCGGACAGGGCATCATCACCGACGAGCTCAACCGATCGCTCGAGGACAGTCTGGCCTTGGTCATCCCGTTCGCACTGCTCTTGGTCATTGCGACCCTGATGATCGCGTATCGAGATTTACTTGATATTATTCTCGGGGTTGCTGGAATCATCGCGGTGTTAATCTGGACTTTCGGTTTTATCGGTTGGTCTGGAATCGAGTTCAATCAGATATTCATCGCCGTTCCGGTGTTGCTTATCGGGCTATCCATTGATTATGCCATCCATGTCTTCATGCGCCAACGAGAGCAACGGTCCTTGGAGGAAGAACGAACTTCGGGATATGCAATGCGTTTGGCACTCGGCGGGCTCCTCGTTGCGCTCACCTGGGTTACCGCAACGGCGGTATTCGGCTTTCTCGCCAACCTGGTGAGTCCCGTTGCTCCGATTCGTGAATTCGGGATTGTTAGTGCGTTCGGCATCATTGCGGCGTTGTTGATCTTCGGACTGTTGGTTCCTGCCGTCAAGGTTTCACTCGATAATTTCCTTGAAGGACACGGGATAAACCGGAAGAAGCGTGCTTTCGGGACAGGAGGTGGTCGGTTCACTTCCGCTCTCTCAGTCGGCTATCGTCTCGCCAAACGAGCACCGGTTCTGGTGGTCATCGTGGCACTACTACTCACCGCCGGAGGTGCCTATGCAGCGTCGGACATCGACACGAGCTTCGAGGTCGAGGATTTCATCTCAGATGAACCTGCCGCCTGGACACAACACTTCCCTGAGGTGATCCGACCGGGTGAGTATGCGATCAAGGCGAATCTCCAGTTCCTCGATGATCGATTCTTACGCCAAGATCTAGAGGCGTTGGTGTTAGTTGAGGGATCGATCACCGAGGGCGACACCCTCGAGCGACTGCATCATGGGGCTACTGTCGCTGGAGAACAACCGGTGACGGTGATTCTGGCCGATGGCTCGCCAGCAGTGACGAGCCCGCTCACTGAGATGGAGGAGGTTGCCCAGAACAACGAGACCTTCGCTGCTGTATTCAACGAGGCTGATACCACGGGTGATGGCATCCCAGACGATGACTTGGTCAGCGTCTATGACGCGTTCTTCGCCGCCGATGAACAGCGGGCGATGGATATCATCTATCGAACCGATGATGGTGAATACGAGGCCATGCTCATGTCCGTGGCTATCCGTGGCGATGCGACTGGTGATGAGGTGAAAACACAGATGCGAACGATCGCTGCTTCAATGGATGGCGACGGGCTGACGGCGACGGCGACTGGACAAATTGTCGTATTCTCGATTATCGAGGGAGAGCTGTTTGAGACGGTTTTTGAGAGCCTGCTGGTCTCGTTGGTGGCTGTCTTCCTCTTCTTGATGGCGGTCTATCGGATCACCGATGGGAGTGCGACCCTTGGAATCGTGACCCTGGCACCAATTGCACTCGCTGTCTCCCTCATCCTCGGGACCATGTACCTCATCGGGATGCCCTTCAACGTGGTCACCGGGACCATCACGAGTCTCACGATCGGACTCGGTGTCGCGTACAATATCCACATGTCAGAACGGTTCAGATTGGAGCTGCATCGAGGTCAAGAGGTGTGGGAAGCCATGCATCGAAGTGTCACCGGAACCGGTGGAGCATTGCTCGGCAGTGCTGCGACCACGGCTGGTGGCTTTGGCGTGTTGGCACTCGCGATCATCCCGATCCTTCAGCAGTTCGGCATCATCACTGCGCTGACGATTATCTACGCCTTCTTAGGAAGTATTCTCTTGCTTCCAAGCTTACTCGTGCTTTGGCTCAAATACCTTGGACCTGAGGAACTCGACAACGGGGACTAGTTCTCCTGAGCGACGGTGTTCTTCGCTTTGGATTTGACCTTCGCACTGACGGTCTCATCACTTGCTCTATGGTTCCCGATCGATGCACCAAGTAGGGCACCTGCTGCAGCACCGGTGCTCGCAGCTTCCCGGCTGATGAGTCCACCAATAAACGCTCCGATGGCAGCGAACAATGCGGCATACTTCGCTCGTGAGAGCACGTTGTTTACACGTCCCATGCAACGTACTATGGGTTCGATGGGGAAAAAGTCGTCTCCGATTCTCGATGTTTCATCCATTTGTTTGTGCCGTCCTTCTCGGCTGTCGGGGAGGATGTCCACGCAGCTGCCCCCTCGTGTCTGCCACACGTCATCCGAATGCATCTCACCGGAGAGTAAGACCTATCGGTGATGGTCACCGATACGCTATTGACACCACGCAAGCTGCGCGCGGTAGAACCATGAACGAGGTCCAACTGGAGGTAGACAAGGCCTATCCGAATGACTCCGGTCGGGGTATCGCTCGGCTGGATCCGGACACGCTCTTACATCTCAAACTGAGCCCCGGTGAGATCATCACCATCGAGGGCGGTGATACCACTGCGGCAAAGGTGTGGAGAGCCGACCGTAACGACTGGAATACCGATACGGTCAGGATTGATGGTTTCACTCGACAGAATGCCGATGTTGGCATCGGCGAACGGGTGACCATCCGGAAGGCCGAAGCACAAAAGGCAGATCGACTCGTCCTTGCCCCACCGGAGGATGCGTCAGTCCAATTCGGCAGCGATGCGGCTGGGATGGTCAAACGCCAAATTCTCAAGCGACCTGTCGTCGAACGCGACATCGTTCCAGTGATGTCATCGACAAATCATCCGTTTATGCGATCTCCTGGACAGGCGATTCCACTGATCGCGGTTGATACTGAACCCGATGGGGTCGTCATCGTCACCGAAGATACCGAGGTGACACTACGCGAAGAGCCAATCACCGGTATCGAACGACCCGGGAGCGGAATCACTTATGAGGATATCGGTGGCCTCTCCGGAGAGATACAACGGGTTCGGGAGATGGTTGAACTCCCGATGAAACACCCACAGATATTCAAGAAACTCGGTATCGAACCACCGAGGGGAGTCTTGCTCCACGGACCGCCAGGAACCGGCAAGACGCTGCTCGCGAAGGCGGTCGCCAACGAGACGTCAGCCAGCTTCTTCTCCATCGCTGGTCCGGAGATAATCTCCAAGTATTATGGCGAGAGCGAACAGCAGCTCAGGGAGATATTCGAGGACGCAACCGATGAGGCACCGAGCATCGTCTTCATCGATGAATTGGATTCGATTGCCCCAAAGCGAGAGGACGTGACCGGGGAGGTCGAACGCCGGGTTGTCGCTCAGTTACTGACGATGATGGACGGTCTCGAGACCCGTGGTCAGGTCATCGTGATCGCCGCGACGAACCGGCTCGATTCGGTTGATCCAGCGCTTCGTCGTCCAGGACGCTTTGACAGAGAGATTGAGCTCGGTGTACCTGATGAAGCGGGTCGGAACGAGATCATCCGTATCCACACGAGGGGGATGCCCCTTGCCGATGATGTCAACCTGGACGACCTCGCCGAGAACACCCATGGATTCGTCGGAGCAGACATCGAAAGTCTGTCCAAGGAGGCGGCGATGAAGGCCCTTCGACGGTACCTTCCTGAGATCGATCTCGACGAAGAGGAGATTCCGCCAGCTCTCCTCGATCGAATGATCGTCAAGCGGTCTGACTTCAGAAAGGCCCTCGGCGAGGTCGAGCCCTCCGCGATGCGGGAGGTACTCGTCGAGCTACCGAAGGTAACCTGGGATGATGTCGGGGGGCTCACCGAACCGAAACAGCAGGTCAGGGAGAGTGTCGAGTGGCCACTCACCAATCCGGAACGGTTCGATCGCCTCGGCATCGATCCACCGAAGGGTGTACTGTTGTATGGCCCACCAGGGACCGGGAAGACGCTCATGGCCAGGGCGGTCGCGAGCGAGACCAACGCGAACTTCATCAGCATTCGTGGCCCACAACTCCTCTCGAAGTGGGTTGGAGAGAGCGAGAAGGCGATCCGCCAGACCTTCCGCAAGGCACGACAAGTTTCACCCACGGTCATCTTCTTCGATGAGCTTGATAGTCTCGCTCCGAGTCGCAGCCAGGATGTCGGGTCGAAGGTAAGTGAACGGGTGGTCAATCAGTTGCTAACCGAATTAGATGGACTCGAGGAGATGGAGGATGTGATCGTCATCGGTGCCACCAACCGGCCAGATATCATCGATCCTGCCTTGATCCGGACCGGCCGGTTCGACCGACTGGTCTTCATCGGTGAACCGGATGTGGATGGACGTGAGCAGATTCTCAAGATCCATACCAAGGATACACCGTTGTCTGCGGATGTCTCGCTCAGAGAGCTCGCAGAGATCACCGATGGCTACGTGGGCAGCGATCTTGCGAACATCGCCCGCGAGGCAGCCATGGAGGCACTCCGGGAAGACCCCGATACCGAGGAGGTCGAGATGCGTCATTTCCGTAAAGCGATGGAGCAGGTTCGACCGACGATCACCGATGATCTCATGGAGTACTACCGCCGGATGGAGCGGGAATTCCGTGGTGGGCAACCGGATGCGCACCTCGGTCGAGAACCTGGACGAATCGGTTTCCAATAGTTAGCACCTTCGATAATCGAAACTATGTCAGTTTATTGAATTATTATTATTTCGAATCGAAACTCCCAGCGACGATTTTGTGCGATTTCATCAATGTATTGGGGGTCAGCATTT
>SKSH01000061.1 GCA_007118075.1 Halobacteriales archaeon | reverse complement strand
TTCGCCAATGGCTGGCACCAGATACATCGCGCCGTCACTGGTTTGGGAAGATCGAAGCGTGCTCGGTTCGTTCCCTGGCAGTGGTGGATTCATCGATGTCCACGCAGCCAGATCGCTCTTTGAAGATGCTGGATACGAATACGATGAATCACGCGATGTGATCCTCCTACCTGAATGACAGACAGACTGTTGAGGTCCTTTAAGTAGTTCGACGGCTAATCCCGTGCAATGTCGCTGGTCGATGAGATCCTCCTCACGACGGCTATCTCTGCCGCATTGGTCGCCGTCTTGCTCATCGTGATCGTCGGACCGGAGCGGATGGCAACTGCCATCCGTGAGATTCGACCACGACTCTGGACGGTGGCTCCATACATCGGAGTGATGGTGGCCGTGTTGACCGGCAGAGCGTTGACACAGGAGCATGCTCACGAACTAACGATGTTCCTCGATGTCGATGTGACCTGGATCATCTTCGGTATCGAGGGTGGATTCGTTGGCCAGCTCCAACGTATCGCCACACCGGAACTCTCTGCATACTTTGTGTTCATGTACATCTTCGGCTATGTGGTGCTCATCGCATTCCCGGCGCTGGCCTACTTCTGTCTCTCCCCACTCACCCACCTCAAGGAGCTGCTCTCGGCATACATCATCAACGACGTGGTCGGTATCTCCATCTATATCGCCGTGATCGCATTCGGTCCGCGAAACCTCGGGCGCGGGCTCGCCGAGCCACTTCTCTATGATATCTACCCAAATGCAGCGATCCTCACCGGAACCGTCAACGTCCCGATCAATGTGTTCCCCTCACTCCATACCTCGATGGCAGCCACCGTGATGCTCTTCGCCTGGCGAACGAGACAAATCTTCCCAGTCTGGTCGGTGATCGCGGTGATCTATGGTATCAGCATCATTTTCTCGACAATGTACCTTGGTATCCACTGGTTCATCGATGTCCTTGCGGGGGGCCTCCTGGCGGTATTTGCCTATTATGTGAGTATCGCGATCGTGAGACGTGAGTCGATCATCGTCAACCGCGTTGCGTTCATCATTCCCACCCGATAATCACCGTCGACGTACCTTTATGGGCGTGGCGACCGCTAGCTCAGCCATGGTCTTCAAGAAGATCACTCTGATCGGATCGAGCCCGGATGGCTTCACACAAGCGGTCGACAACGCCATCGACCGTGCGGAGGAGACCGTTGAGAATATCCACTGGGTCGAGGTCGAAGAGTACGGCGTCGAGGTGGCTACCGCTCCGGATCGAGAGTACCAAGCCGAAGTGACCGTCGCCTTCCGTATCGACAGCTAAGTCCGGAAGCTCTCACCACAGCCACATTCGCTGATCACGTTCGGGTTCTCAACGATGAATCCCTCTCCCTGGAGGCCACCTTCGAAATCGAGCACGGATTCTTGAACATACTCGTAACTCGCTGGGTCGATGAACACCTGAATCCCGTGTTCACGGTGGACGATATCCTCTCCATCTGGCTCCTCATCGAATCGGAGACCGTATGAGAGCCCAGCACAGCCCCCTTGTTGTACATACAGCCGCAGCCCGGCCCCTGTTGGTTCGTACCCCTCGTGTTCGAGGAGTCCGATGACCTCTTCGGCTGCACGTTCGGTCACCGAGAGGCCACCTTCGTCGGTTACGGCCTCAGCGTTCGCGGTCATATGGCTCGGTATGATACGGAGGACCAAAACGATGGCGGCGCTGGTGGAGCACAGAACTGTCGCCCGACGCGAACAACCGGTGTCATCCCTTGGTGGTGTACCGTGTCAACCGGCTAACCCTACGCGCCAGGCGTGTAGCGTGCCCGGGTTACTCGCCGTTCATGGGGCCGATGGTCGGTGACCTCTTGGCGGTGATTGAAGGCACGCGTTCGACGCTAGGGACCGATGGTGGTTAACCATTGTCGACATCTGCGAGCGGACCGACACCAAGAAAACCGAGAATGGAGACGGCCGTGAGGATGACGATCAAGACGAATCCAAGGCCGATGATCGGTGCCGCGAGCAAATCACCGGTCTGTCCACCGAGGGTCGTCCTTGCAAACCCCCGGATGACGAAGCCCCCGATGATCAGCCCAAAGGCGAGGATGGAGAGGTTGACGAACCGATCACGGAGCATTTCAATACGTGTACTCGTCCTCGCGTAACTGGACATACCGACCTCCACGATAGCCATACTTGCGCCAACGATACCCGAGATAGAGCTTCGTCGCGAACCAACCTGCGGAGTATACACGCTCGATCAACCGATCATCGCCGACCATCTTGTTGGCGACCGAGAAGGCCCGATCCCAATCGGCGGGGGTGTACTCTCGGACGATATCAGCGAACGTGACGTTCCGAACGAGCTCATCACCGATTGCTTCCTTCCATGCCGCATTGTAGCGGTGCAATTCTCCCGTTGCGGCGAGGCGGCCAGCGATCGAACCGGTTCTGGTTGCCACGTGATATCCTCCTTCATGGAAAGCTGAGGTGGTACCCATCGCCCCGCCGGCGATAGCGATATCTGCATCGGTCGGTGAATCGATCGGTCTGGTCGAGGAGATAGCATACGTCTCTGTCCCACCACGCTTCC
>SKSH01000038.1 GCA_007118075.1 Halobacteriales archaeon | reverse complement strand
GCACGCCTCATCGAGACCGTGTGCGTGGCCAACGGACGATCGGCCGTCCGTGCCATTCGACGGTCTACATCCCGTTCGTAGAGGTGGTTGAATACCCCACTCGCACCGATGGCCAACATCCCACCGATGACCGTGCCGAGGGATACCTCCGTGGTCAGAGACGTGCCGGTCGAGGTCGCAGCCAGGGCCATTCCGGCGATGGCGACGAAGCAGAGGAGCCACATGAGCCGTGGTTTCGTCATCGATACGTACGACTGGATGGTCGTCATCGGTCCGATCTTGGATACAGCGTGAGCTGTCGATGCATCCTCTTCGATTGGTGCGGTGGCATCGAACGAAGCTTCGATGTCTCGAGTCGACCACTCCAACCAGAAAAGGAGAGCCAGCAGTCCACCGGTAAAGATTAGCATCGCCAAGAGGAGATGGATCGAGGTGAGGAGGCTCGATCCACCGGTTGTCACCGTCACCGCACCGATAGCCATCTGAAGTGGAAAGAAACCGGCTGTGGCGAGCAGGGTATACCGAACTTTACGAGGGACGCCTGAACGCCAGCTCAACACCACCATCGAAATGAGCAAGACGAACACCAAGAGGGTCATGAGCCGATGGCCGAGCGCGATCATCACGGCTGAATCACCGATACTACTGATGAGTGCCCCATCACAGGTCGGCCAGGTCGAACATGCACCAGCGGCATCGGTCAAGGAGACGACCGCACCGGTGACAAGCAGTGTGTAGATGGAGATGGTCAAGGCGAGTAACCCTGGCGTCAACCACTGTTCCCATCGGGCGACTCGGTCGCTGTGATCCCTCGGCAACACTGTTTAGCGTATGCTCAGGGAACGCCCTCACATAAAGACACACAAAACGACCGGATGCTTCGGACTATTCTAATCAAGCAATCAGCTCGGAGGGGGCCGGTATCTAATTCTCGGTCACGAAAGCTCTTCACTCGTGCTGAATCGTTCATGATAGGCGATCGCCAGTAATCCGAGGGACAGAAGTTCGAGGGCCTTGGTCACCAACTCCCAGTTGTCCGCCATAAGGTGATTGTAGATGAGGACAACCGGGTTCCCTCCGTGATGGTGTCTCTCGATGTATGGCCAGAAACCACCGTGGCCGGTGAGGTGCCATCCGACGTACCCGACGAGATAGATGACCATCATGGCCATGCCGGCAAGATACGCCGCTCGAGTCGAGAGCAGTCCATTCCAGGCCAACAGGACGCCGATGATGAGCCCGATCCCCGAGATGGTGAACACAAGCGGTCTGGGATCCAACAACGGGAGCTGGAACATCAGGTACTCGAGTAACCGAGGGAGGCCGATCCGAGGATGCGCTATATGCAAGATTGCGACGATGATGATCGTCCCTCCGGCTAGCATGTTCGCATGTGAACGGATGGGCTGAATCACACTGCGGGGGTCGGGAATGTGATGTAAAAAAGCAACGGATACGTGATTTCGAGCCAGCTCATCATGTGACCGGAATGTTCGTCTGTATCGACACCGGTGATGGCAGGTATGGGCATCGAACTCGAGGTCCTCCTCCTCCCGGCATACGATGATCTCCCCGGTCTACCAAGCGAGGTCGCACCCTGGCTGGATACCTTCGATTTCACCGATCGTGTAGAATTGGCCGGTAATGACTCGGTGATGTGGGTGACCGATGATGGGATCGGGATGGTGCCGACTGGTGTTGGTAAGCTCGCTGCGGCAACAACCACCGCAGCGATCGGGATGACGGATGCCGTTGGTATTGACCGAGCCACCATCATCTCTGCTGGGATCGCTGGTGGACCGCCATCACACGTCTCGATTGGTTCCCTTGTGCTCGCAACGACCCTCGTCGACTGGGACAACAAACTACGCTTCGATCAGCCACGAACCACTCAATCGGTCCCAATCGAGCCAAATCCGTACAATATACAACGAGCGGTGGTCCGTCTAAATCAATCTCGAGTTTCCAGATTCGCCTCACAACTCGATGCAAATGCGCTCTGTGAGGCGGTCGAACGCGAGGCAGCAAATCATAGCTTGCACCTTCCCGAACCAGATATCCATCTCGGGACGAACCTCTGTGGGGATGAACTCTTTCATGGCCATGTGGTGGCAGACCAGGCAGAGACTCTCGTCAAGGCACACGGGTGTGGCCCGTATCTATCGACTGAGATGGAGGATATCGGGACGGCGATTGCACTCGAGCAATGTGGCCTCCTGGACCAGTACTTGAGTGTTCGTGCCATCTCTAATCCAGACCGACCGATCGACATCGATGGAGCCGGTGGTTTCGACGATGAACAACTCGCCGAAGGTGCTCGCGTCGCATTAGCTGGTTTACTCGCCGCACTTGAACCGGCCGTGAATGGCCTCGTTCGGTGAACCACTTTGTGATACTTCTCAGATACCACCAATCTACCTGGTATCGTACCGACTTGGATGGTCGTTCAGTGGCGAACCGATGGTGTGTTTGTTCGAACCGGTGGCAGCAAGGGTGTCATTCTGGGTCAAATACTCACCATGTTTGTCACGCACGGTCAGACGTTTCCAGCACACTTTCTGACCGTAGGTGGTGGGTTGGACTG
>SKSH01000175.1 GCA_007118075.1 Halobacteriales archaeon | reverse complement strand
TCGAGGCAGTTGTTGCTGGTATCGAACAGGATGAACCGCCAGAGGTTGCACTGGAATCGATTGTGGCCTCCCTAGAATCCATCGGTGATGACACAACCGATCGGTCAGCGAAACCGTCTGATGAATCCGATCAGGTTGCCATCGGTGGCTCAATTCATCTGCAGGTCGTGCATGGGGAGATGCCAGGTGCAGATGCTGCCATCTTGCTTGAGCGACTTGATCAGGCCGTGGATGACTATGATACCGAGCCATCGAGAGCCGCAATGCTCGATGGCAACTATGGCGAAGTCATCGGGATTGACACCGCTGACCCGGATGCGGTTGAATCCGCAGTTGATGGACTAAGGATGGTTGAGTCGGTGGTCCGACCTGAGAAAGCACCTCCTACTGAGGAGGATAGCAAGGAATCCAACGCCTCGACTGATCTTGGAGTCTCCTCTGAAATCCGATCGATCAGGATCGATGCAGAACGGCTTGACTCGCTACATGGGCTCGTGGAGACACTTGTGACGGCCCGAATCGGGATTGACCGAGGTATCCGCAATCAAGATTTAGACGCCGCTGAGGAGTCGTTGAAGACCGTCGATAAGGCTCTGGGCGAACTGCAAGATGAGGTCATGGACATGCGATTGATTCCACTAGAGACGATTTTCTCTTCGTTGCCACGACTCGTCAGAGACACCTCCCGTGAGACTGGCAAGGAGATCGACTTCTCGATCGAGGGGGCAGATATCGAGCTCGATCGGACGATCGTCAATCGGCTGGATGATCCCTTGGTGCACCTGCTTCGAAATGCGATCGATCACGGTATCGAACCGCCCGAAGCCCGTGAGGCTGCAGGGAAGGATCCAACCGGAGAGATTCTGATCAAGGCTGACCGCGAAAGAGATACCGTCGTCATCGAGATCATCGACGATGGTGGTGGAATCGATCCGGCGGTCATCAAAGAGAAAGCCATCGAACGATCGGTTCGTCCTCGGGAACTCCTTGAGTCGATGGCAGCTGAAGACCTGTACCAACTCATCTTCGAACCCGGCTTTTCCACCGCTGATGAGGTAACCGATGTGAGTGGGAGAGGAGTCGGGATGGATGCGGTCAAGACCGTCATCAACGAACTTGATGGATCGATCAATATCAACAGTGAACTCGGTGAAGGGACCACCGTCACACTTCGTCTTCCGGTCGACATCGCCATCGATGATGTGCTCTTTGTGGTCGCAAATGGTCAGACCGTTGGGATACCTGTCCGCACCATCGCCGATATCGAGGCAGAGCGGCGGATTGACCTGGTCCATGGCGAACCGATGGTCGACCCCGGTGACGGGTTCATCCCCGTCGTTGATCTGGGGGATGCGCTGACGACCGCTACGACCGATGGTGGCACCACCGATTCGGTGGCGGAGATGCTCGTCCGCATCAGGCCTGAAGAGCGACCGATCGCGCTCGCCTGTGAAGACGTCAGCGAACAGGAGGAGGTCGTCATCCGACCACTGGAAGGTATCCTCAGCGACATCCAAGGACTCTCAGGAACCACCGTGCTTGGAGGTGGCACGGTCGTTCCAATCATCGATATTCACACACTATGAGCGAAAGTACCACTGAATCAGGGTTCGACACCATCCTCTCGTTCCTTGAGGAAGAATGCGGGTTCCAGGCAAACTGCTATGAGCGATCATATCTCAAACGACGCATCAGAGCCCGGCTTCGACGGACTGAACCAGAGGATTACACCGCATACCATGAACTCCTAGTCGATGATCCAGACGAACGCGTAGAGCTCGTCGATGCCCTCAGTATCAACGTCACGAAGTTCTTCCGGAACCCAGAGGTCTGGACGGCTTTGCAACCGTATCTCCGGAAGCGCTATGACGAGCGTGGATCGGTTTCCTGTTGGAGTGCCGCCTGTGCCGATGGTCGTGAACCATACTCTATGGCGATAATGGCTGCTGAAGATCCGACGATCGATCAGTCATCGGTCGATATCTTGGCAACGGACATCGACCCGAATGCACTCGACGCTGCCAGTCGTGGAAGGTACCAATCGACTCGCACACACGATATCGCAGAGGAACTTGATTGGCTCTCATCAGTCGACTCCTACTTCTCCAACGAGGAGGGAACCTACGAGATCGAATCAACGATCAAATCGATGGTGTCGTTCGAACAGCACGATTTGGTTGGTCAGAATCCGCCGGGTTCATTTGATATCGTCATGTGTCGAAATCTGCTCATCTATATCGAGTCCGAGGCGAAACGAGCGATCTTCGATACGCTCATCGGCTCGCTCAATCCAGGAGGCTATCTTGTCATCGGGATGTCGGAAACGATCCCACGCGACCTGTTCGAAGTAGTGGAGCCGGTGGATCGATCGAGACGTATCTATCGACGAATCTGACCATGTCCATCTACGAGCTCGAACGAAATGGCGACGTGCAGGCACTCGCTGAGATGTTGGTGACCGCTGAGAGTGCCTCGGTCAGATATCAGGCGGCCCAGGCGCTCGGAGATCTCGATACCCCCGAGGATGGAAGCACCGGCGAGTACGAACAGATGTTTTCCGCACTCCGTTCAGCCGCGATTGAGGATGACGACAGCCGGGTTCGAGCGACCGCCGTGTCAGGACTTGAGGGACATGGGATTGACCAGCTCAAACGGTTGATCAGTGATCTCGGTGGTCGACCAACCGATCAGATCGGCGTGAAAACTTATGTACGCTTACTCAAGTCCGAACGGCCTGAGATTCGGATGGTTGGACTCGCCGCAATCGGCCTAGAAGGGACACCTGCGATCGGCAATCCGGTCATCATGGCAATACAGGATACTGATCCACGGGTCAGGGAACGAGCGATCTACACGGCCTCTAACCTCGGACTCAGCCGGGCAGAACCGACGCTGATCAGCGCTCTTTCGGATGAGGTGGTCGCGGTACGAGCTGCTGCCGCCACCGCAATCGGTGAGCTCAATCTCACCAATGGGATCGATCCGCTGGTCAATGCCACCGACGATGAGGAGGATACGGTAAGGTTGGCAGCACTCGACTCACTTGCCGGACTCGGATCGCCCGCAGCGATTGACCCCCTTGCTGAGGCGCTTGGTTCATCAGTGGCTTCGGTGAATCGGCTCGCCGTATACGGGCTATTGGAGCTGTTGGCCAACGCATCCGGCTCTGGAAGCCACATGATCCGCGAGCGGGTTGAACACGTCGCCAGCGATGTACAAGGACGGGTTGTCATCGATACGCTCGTCGACCTTCTTGAGCAGATCAGCGGTACCCCTCAGCGTCGAAATGCGGTCTGGTTGCTCGGTCAACTCATTGACCGACAACCTGCAGAAGCAGAGGTTGAGGCGCTTATAGAACATGTTGGGGATGAAGATGAACAGACTGCCAAGTTGGCCACGAGCGCGTTGGTGCGGTGTGAGGGTCCGGTCGTCGAACGGATCGCTCGATTGAAGCTGGAATCTCTCGGACCCGATGCACGTGCCACCGGTCAACTGGCCTATCTACTCGGCCGAGTCGGCTCAGACCGGTCGATCGACTCGCTCGAAGCGACACTCGATGGAACAAACGATGAGACCGTCAGGAAACGAGTCGTCGGTGCACTCAATCGCTTGGAGGCTAGTCGAGGTGTCACCGGATGAGTCAGGGTGAGCGAAAGCTATTGGATGAACGGGGTAGGTTCGCCATGGCCGTTGTTGAGGGACGATCAAGGAACCAGCTCTCATGGCGTAAAGGACGGGTAGTGCTGTCGAACCGTCGGTTGATTGTCGCCGATGCCAACGGGAAGAAAATGATCCCACTGTCTGCAATCTCGAAGGTTGGGGGTCGTGCTGACGTCAACCAACAGGTGGCTGCCATTCCAGAGTATCTGAGTATCCATGTCGACGAGGATGTGTTGCTTGTTGAGACCTCGGATACGATGAACTTCGAACAACAACTCTATGAGGCATTACTCAATGGAACGGGAGTCAAGATCAAACATCCCTCCATCAAGGGCGGTGTTGTACAAAACGTCGACTGGGTCAAGGGCCGCGTAAAACTCGAACCCGAGGCGGTGGCCATCGCCCTTGCATCCGGGTCACTGGTCGATATCGATCTCACAGAGGTTGCCTCTGTGGAGACCGAACAACGAGGCAGTGGTGGGGACGCTTCTATCGTGGTAAACGTCGATCATGTAGATGCGGATGTCAGTGTCATCACGGCGATCACCGGATCGATGGATCGACTTCGGTTGCTCGTCTCGTTCATCCGGAATCGTTCGGAACGAAACAACGTCACGCTCGATCTCGAACAACGAGAACATGAGGTGCTCATGGGACTGTACTCCGGGGTGAGTCCGTTCGAATTACCAGAATTCGTCGGCATCGAGGCAGAAGAACTCGAGGCGATATTCGACCGTCTCATCGAGGCTGATGTCGTCGAGGAGATCCGCGTCAGACGCGAGGTAGCTCTGACTACCCGAGGTCGTAACATCGCCAGCGAAGCGATGAGCGAGCAGTAAACCTCGTTACGCTCGTTAGATAGGATATCGCGGTGGACAATCCCTTGAGATTAGACCGAGAGGAAGGATCCGACCAACCTCGTCGTCACGATGGCGGTGATACACGCCAACCAGACCAAGGTGACGAAATGGATGTAGGCGTTCGCTTGGTGACCTCCATCGGCGGTACGGATTAGCATCGCAGAGATGAGTCCATTGAAGAGTATCACTCCATACAGCATCAGTTCGATCATCGCAACATTGTATGATTCTGTGTGGATGAGTTCATCAAAACTCATCCCACCCTGTGCATCCATGTTGATATCCATTCCTTCAAGCAAAACCACGATTTCAAGTCCGATGAAAAATGCGAACGTGGCCGCAGCCGTAATACCATACAGGACTCCGGTGAGGGTGATGGTAGACTGACGACGGCGCTCGCGGAGCTGGTTGACGACATTCATGTTCTTCCCGATGAGGTCTCCGAGCTGTGCTGGTCGTCCCCCCATCTTTCTCGCATGGAGGTACATTTCACTGAACTTCTGGATGAGATACGAGTTGGCATCGGTTGCGAAGAGATGCCATGCAAGATCACTGTTGATGCGCATATTCAAGCGCTTGTACAAATTGTTGATATCCCCGGTCAATGGTCCAAAGTCCTTGTGACGAAGTGTCCGCAGGACCTCCAGGGTAGTGCTTTGCTTCGCACTCTCGACCGAACCGAGTGCTCGGATGAAGCTGGGGAATTCCTGATCCCGACGTTTGATCCGTTGTTCTTCCGTATAGAATATTATTCCAGGGATGAGCAACGGAGTCAGCGGTAACGCGATATACACTGGCAGTGGGATGGAAATCGGCAGATTGAGTCCCGTTATGAAGCTGTATGATCCAATGATCAAGAGCAAGAGCGACAGTCCAGCGCCGACGATGAGTGAGTACCGAAGGCGTGTCTCTGCTGAGGATTTGACCTCCGAAGGCAGGAACCAGATCGGGTCATACGGGACCATGGCCTTGATCAACCACGCGAATGCAAGCTGGACAAAGAAGAACATCACAAGGACGATGGCGACGGTGAGGGTCGGATTGGTTCCTGTGAGGATCGGTAACACAACCGCGAAGACCAGGGCGAACGTCATCGAGAGGATCATGGAGAGGTAGATATCCTTGAGCACCTCGAGGTTGTCCAAGGTACTCTCATAGACCGTTTGGTACTTCTCGAGCATCACCGACTGCTCTTGGAGCAGGAACGACTCGATACTCTGTCCGGCGTTGAGGGTGTACGCCATGCGTTCGAAGAAATCGGCGACCGGTTCACTCGGAACCGCCTTCGCACGACGTCTGAAGGCATCATCGAGGCTCTGATTCCAACCGTCGACAAGTTCGACGACTCGACGCAATTCTTTCGCAAATTCACCGTGTTCATCCTCCAATGCCACCGTTCGAAGAACCTCCATCCGGTCGATATTCGTAACTGCGAGGACGGTCATGTGGGTGACACCGAGGTGAAAATTGTTTTCGAGGTCAACTCGACGTTGATCGCGTTCGATCTTCGGATAGCCAATGGCTGCTGCCAGCAGCAAAACACCCAACATCGGAAGCATGACACGGACGATCAATGGAAAGGACGCATAAAACGCGAGCACGGCCGTCACTAGGAAGAATATCGTCGCCGGCAGTATCGCAATCAGCAGGTACCGCCGAGTCGAGATGGTCTGATGTTGATAGGCGGCTATCAGATCGGCAAGGAGTGCACTTCCGGTGGCGACTTTTCCACCGGCGCTACTCATGGAGTGTCACCTCTTCCATCGCCTGTGGTGTGCACATTGAATGGCAGTCCCTCGACCCCATCTCGTTGATATCCGGCGATGGCATCGTTCACTTCGTGATATCCCAGAACGTTCTCCTGGATCATCCGCTCCATGATCTTCGCTCTGAAGTCGAGATCTTCGTAGATATCACGCGTGTTTGAATAGCCGAGGAGGGTAGCGATCTGTTGTTCAAGGACGTATGAGTTGTTCATTCCCTGGAAGACGATCTCGTCTTCGACGGGATCCCAACGGAACACCTGCCTAGTGACGACCCCGTCCATCTCCTTGGAGTAACCCTCGATCTCTTGGACACTGGTGACACGCCGTAGGACCTTATCACCTTGTTTGACCCGGTTCTGGAACAGTGCCACGTCGGCATTGTCCATGAACGTCTCCGGAATATCGATCGGATCTCCGGTGAACCGCTGGATCATCGAGACGATATCACTCGCGTGGAACGTCAACATGACCGGATGACCGGTCTGTGCAGCCTGGAAAGCCATACGACCCTCCTCACCACGGACCTCACCCACGATGATGTAATCAGGACGAGACCGGAGTGCAGCGGCGACGAGATCGAACATCTCGATGTCGCTTGAGGTTTCGCCTGTACCCTCACGGGTAAGTAACTGCTGCCAGGTATCATGGGGTGGCAACACCTCGGCGGTGTCCTCTGCAGTATAGATCTTCGAGTCCCGCGGGATGAATGACATGATCGAGTTGAGTGTTGTCGTCTTTCCGGAGGCGGTTTCTCCGACGACGAAGACGGTCTGCTCGTTCTCGAGACAGAGCCAGAGGTACGCGGCGAGTTCGGGCGAGAGGGTACCCCAATTCGTAATCTGTGCGACCGAAAGCGGTGTCTCAACACCTTGACGGATCGTGAGGCTGGGACCCTTCACACTGACGTCATCGCTGTAGATGACGTTCAGCCGTGATCCATCTGGGAGCGTGGAGTCGACAATTGGATCTGCATCCGTGAACGGATCACCGATTCGTTCACCCATAATTCGCAACCAGGTATCGAACTGTTGTGGGTCGCCGAAGTCGATGGTCGTCTCAAGCATCCCGAAGACACCATGGTCGACATAGGTCTCATGCGGTCCGATGACATGGATATCCTCG
The DNA here is from genome assembly GCA_007118075.1 of Halobacteriales archaeon. Lineage (GTDB taxonomy): Archaea > Halobacteriota > Halobacteria > Halobacteriales > SKSH01 > CAZXER01. The sequence continues at coordinate 2,630 of SKSH01000175.1, read as the reverse complement.
TTGTTCGGATCACGCATCAACGGTTCAAGCGGACCGAAGCCCACGATATCACGGTTCAAACGATACCGGATGTTGTGGTACGTCTGCTCGCTGATGGCAAATCGGTTGCTTGAAAATGCCTGCTTTACCGTATCGAACAGTCCATTCGTCTCCTCTGCACCGATCAGCACCAACTCATCCAACAGCTCGACAATTTGATCGTTGAATTCTCGATCGGATTCTGGTGAGGAGTACTCGATGCTCCGTTTCAGTAGGCTATTCTTGATATCGATGAAGAGCTGTTGCTCACTCTCATCGAGGTTCGGTTCGATCGCATAGTACTTGATATCCTGACCGAGATCGCCGTAGATATGACAGTAGATCGGTCCACCGAGGGGATACAACACGTTCGGTCGATCCACCTCATGTTTGCCCTCGAGTGTCTCGACGAACATCGGGAACTCGCCCGTAATCTGTTTGAACTTGTGTAGATGCTCTCGCAGATGGTTACGTTTCGCCGCAGCTGCACGGAGTTCAGGCGATGGCCGTGCGGTCCCCTGCGACGTCATCTGTACCTCCTCAAGCAACACTCCGGTTCTCGATGACGATACCGGTCCCAGAACGGACGGAGTATCCGACCGCGTCACCGACTTGCTCACCCATTCCGGTGAACCGTTTGACGTTGATCTGTCGACGAATGTCGTTGCCGACCTCGATCATTTGCAGCTCAAAGAAGACGTCTGCCACCGCACGGAATGGACCGAGTGCATCGTCATCGAGGGTCGATGGATCGATCGTGATGATGATGATTTTGTTGTCAGGGATGAGATCACGGAAAAACGAGATAATCTCGAGTGCGGCTTTGCTCTCTTCGTCCTTCTTGACCAACGCATCGAACTTCGGATCGTTACGCAAGATGGAATCGAACGTGTCGATGATGATGACGTCAGCTGACCACATCGCTTTCGCGTCCATCAACCGGCTCAGCAAGTCTGGACGATTTGAATCGTTTCCCCGAAGTGCACCACCTGTGTCGAGGTCGGCATGTAAGAACAACAGCTGCTCATTGAGCAGATGATTGGTCATATCGTACCCCAACGACTCCATCTGATCGAGAAAACCGCTCACGGTGAGTTCGGTCGAGAGGTAGGTGACGCTCCTCCCCGTTTCACAGAAGCCGTAGGCGAAGCGCTGACTAAGGGCACTCTTCCCAGCACCGTAGTCTCCCTCGAACATCACGATGCTCGATATGGGGATGCCTCCACCGAGCTCATGGTTGAGGCGATCCTGATTGTCGAGTCCGAGAGAGAACAGACGATCAGAACGACTCATGAGCGCTCACCCACGGATATCTGCCGATCGTGTCGTGTATACAAGGTTGGTCGGTACAGGTTGACCTGCCGCTCACGGATGACATGCGGATACTTCATTCACGGTCACCGGTGTGGTCGTCGACAGGTCGTCGGTCTGCGAACCCCTCGATCGTGGCCCAGAAGCCACCGCCATCAGTCCGTGCAACGTGAGGCGATTCCTCGACAAGCTGAGCGAAACCCGATTCATCGAGGTCGAAGAGCTCCCCTAATCCATTTGTCGTATCGGTCAGGACAACTCGCTGTGAACGTGTCGTGGCGAGGTGATGGATGTATTTGAGGCTGCGCTTGTGGGCATCGAACGGTAATGTCTGTGATGACCTCGGTGCCTCGTCAAAATCAACATTTGCGACACCAGGGGCATATGCCTGGAGGTAGTCTGCCACCTCGTCTCCCAGCCACCCGATCGCCCGATAGTATTCGATCGCATCCGCAGCCGAGACTTGGGCATCGTACGCATCGAGTTTCGTCAACCACTGCATGATGACCAGATCGATAGCATACCCTTGTGGCAGTTCACGTAAGTATGGTTTTTCGCCGAGAATTCCATAACCTGGGGTGTCATTTACCGGCACTCGATACTCCGGGCGATTGGACGCAGAATGAGCCGGTGTCGCGTCCTCACGGTCGTCCTCGTCAGGTTCGAACGGATCGGGCTCTGGTTCGCTTTCGGGAATCTCCTCCTCAGCGATGAACTCCTCCTCATCCGCCTCTAACGATTCTTCCGCAGCCCAATCTGCGTCACCTGATTCAAACTCTTCTTTGAGGTCATCAAAGGAACGAGCTTCTTCGGGCTCGTCGGTGTCGGGTTCGGACTCATCGAGATCGAATTCCTCCATCTCGTCGAATTCATCTTCCATCAAGAGATCCTCCTCTGAGAACTCCTCAGCATCCGTTTCATCGTCATCCGATTCGAACAGATCGAAGGAACCGCCACTCCCAGCCTCGAATGGATCATCATCTGCGAATGGATTGACCCCTCGGGTAACCATCTCGTAGATCTCGAGTAACTTTCTGACGTTATCCTTGACCTCATCCAGATCTTCACCGATTTCATTGTTCTCATGTTTTAGGGTATTAACCGTCGAGGACATCGAACCAATCTCCTCTTCGAACTCTTTCACCTGATCGAGGATCTCGGCAATCTCCTCATCCTCATCTCCACCGAATTCATCGAATTCCAGGTCACCGTCCAACGAGTCATCGCCCATCGGCGCATCGTCCCACTCGGCATCCCCGAGTAGATCCTCTCCAGGGGAGTCTGCTAGATCTGATCCGCTG
>SKSH01000159.1 GCA_007118075.1 Halobacteriales archaeon | reverse complement strand
TCTGTCGGACCCAGAGGCTGTCGACAATACCGTGAACAATCTCCCAACCTCCCGCTTCGAACGTCTCCTTCGCACGGAGGAGGATGTCACGAGCGTGTGCATTAATCGCCTCGTGACATTCGATGCGGCCGAACTTGCTGTTGCGATAGCCCTGATACCCAAAACAGGAGACGAGGATCCATTTGAGCGCCCCGGAGCGAGAACGAAGTTCGGCCGTTCGATCAGGGTCGTCTGTCTCGGCCAACGCTTCCTTGATGGCGGCACGATCGTCGAGCAACGGTTGGAGCACCTCAGCGAGGAAGCCGGGTTCGGTGCAGACTTCATAGCCCAGTTCGGGCACCACCTCGTGGTGCCGGTCACAGTCACACCGGATGGTGTCTGGACTGATGTTGTACTCGCAGATGATGCGCGGATACAGCGAGGCAAAATCGACCTCCACAACGTCTTCGTGCAGCCCGATACGTGGGGCGAAGGTGAAGCCCCCTCGATCGGCGGTGTGCAGGGTCCGCACGTCCTTGAACGCCTCGGGCTCCCACTTGTTCCATGGTACGAGGACGTCGCGTCCGAGGGCCCGGCGGATCTGGATCGCCGTCAACACGGTGCCGATGCTCGCCCACCCGGTCTCCTCGAGCGGTCGATGCGAGCGTTCGACGAGATCGAGCACTCCTGCCAGGCTCGTCTGATGCCAGAGAAAACTGTTCGACGTGTCAAGGATGGCTCGCCCAGGGATATGGTATCGTGGCGCCTTGTAGCCCACCTGGCCGTAGCTCTCGAAGGTGTTGCCGTCTGAGAGCTTCGAGCTGCCGCCGATCCGGCCAACTCGGAAGTCATCCAGTCCATGGGCGTCGGCTCGCTTGAAGAGCAACGGGATAATCTCGGCACTCGAGACGACGAGTACGTCTGGATCCGTCTCGATGAGGTGTTCGAAGAGATCCTCAAGCACCGTTGTTTGGGGCCCCTCGAGCATTTCTCCCTCGACAGTCAGCCCGTTGAGGCTTTCATCGGCGATTGATCGCTGCCCGAGTTCGATCGTCAGTGCGTGTGGCCAGCGGTCAGGTACCGGTGACGTCTCTGTCTCAAGACAGTACCGAAATTGTGGGGTGAGGTCGACGTTGTACAGTCTGAGCGTCCCGGTCGTCGCCCAAGACGGTTCGTGTCGGTGACGTACCTCACGGGCGAACGGCCTGACATCGTCCAACCGTTCGAGGTCGACACGGAGCACGGTCGAACGCGTCTCGTCGTGGAGCGATGTGTACCATCGCTCCCGGTCGACACCGACCACCTTCGGGTCATCGGCAAGTGAGGTCTCGATCTCATCGTAGTGCACGGTCGGCCCGTCGATGTAAACTGTCGGCGTGTAGGTATCATCACACCGTGATTCGGCGCCGTCGTCAGTGAGTGTCCACGTTCTGATGCCTCCCTCCGCGAGGATGTCGACGGTGAATGCCACCGCTTATCCCTCTTTTTCGAGGGCATCGAGCCGGTGCTCGTGTGCGAGCAGTATCGATAGCAGCACCAGTATCTCAGGATCATTTCCCTGTTGATACGTGGCGGCATCGGCGTGCTGTCTGGCCTGATCGAAGAGCCGGTCGAAGTGTGCCTGGTCCTCAAGACGGAGGCCACGTCGATATGGTGTCAACGAGGTCTCGAACCGGCTGACGAGATCGCGGTAGGTGGGATTCGTGCGGCCCATGGTCAGCCGAGAGCCACTTGAACCGGTTCGGTGGCGATTGGGACGAGGGCCTCTTCCTCGCAGATACCGAGCAGATCGATCCAGTACGGGATTGTCGTCTGCCAGAACCCCGGTCCACGATACAGGGTTGTCTCGAACGTGTCGCCCTCAAAGGCGATACCAAGGTCGGTTTCCCTGATGACAATCGTGTGGTCGGCCCGATCGGCAACCGCCGGATCGGCGGTGGTGATGGTGACGGTCGTCCCGCTTTCAGCGAGCGCTTCGAGAACGGCGAGCGTATCTGCCAACAACGATCTGGCCTGCGGCTCGGGGACCTCGTCGTCGGTGTACAGTGCGTCCAGACACGGGACGATGACGAGATCGTCGTCGGTTGCCCGCTCATGGACGGTCTGCACGAGGGTGTGGTGTTGGTAGGCGGTGAAGGCGCGGGCGACTCGAAGTGCTTCAAGTCGGCGTGGATGGACCGCTCCCTCGAGCCATGCGTACGTCGATGCGGTGCTCCGGCTGTCGATCCAGTACGCCCGTCCCTCGAGGTCGTCGAGGGCCGCTAGTGTCAGTTGGTGTAGGGCGGGTGTTCGTGGTGACGAAGCCTCAAGGTAGGTCAACCCGGGCGAGAGGGTCGGGGTGGTGTCGTCGGTGATCATGGCAGCTCCCGGACGACGGACTTGCTTGTGGATGGAATTAAACCCGTGCCGGAGGGGCTTACCGAAAGTGAACGATTCTCGAAGGAGACTGTTGTCACCGGACGGAGTTTGTTCACGATGACAAACGTCTCTCTTGATTGATATATCCTCGGCAGAAACAAATGTATAAGCAGTCCCTCGGTAAACCACCGCCAACTCACGTACATGGTCGAAGTCGCTCTTGCTGCTGATTTCGCGCTCATCATCGTGGCCGCAACGGCGATTGGGTTGGTCGCCAGGCAGCTCGGTCAACCGACCATCGTTGCATACATCCTCACCGGGGTCGTCCTTGGCCCGGTTCTCCTCGATGTCGTCACGGCTGAGGGACTGGTTGACCACATGGCCGAACTTGGCCTCGGATTCCTCCTGTTCCTTCTCGGCCTCAAGATGCGCATCGATGACATCAGGGAGATCTTCGCTCCGATCAGCAACATTGCGATTGGACAGACCGTGCTCCAGACGGCGCTGGCGTTCATCATCGCCCTGGCGCTCGGGTTCGGGACTGTCGAGGTGCTCGTGATCGCCCTGGCGACTGTCTTCGGGGCCACGCCGATTATCGTGAAGCTCTTGACCGATAAGGACGAGATTACCTCGCTCCCTGGAAAGATCGATGTCGGGGTGCTGATCATCCAAGATATCTACCTCGTGATCGTCCTCGCGTTGTTCTCAGCGGATGAACTGGGCGATGCTGGCGAAATCACCACGACATTGGCGGTCATCTTCGTGATGATGGGGTTCATCTTGTTGTTCTCTATTGCTTCCTCCCGATACATCCTCCCGACGCTTTTTCGACGGATAGCCGACAACAAGGACGTCTTCCTCATCGTGGCCATCGCGTGGGCGTTCCTCTTCATCGCCGTTGCCGATGTCTTTGAACTCTCCGTTGAGGTCGGTGCATTCCTCGCCGGGCTCAGCCTGGCACAGCTTCCATACAGCAAGGAACTCCAGGACCGCATCACACCGATAACGGACTTTTTCATCCTCATCTTCTTCGCCAGTATCGGCCTCCAGATCGAGAGCGCCGCAACGCTTCTCACCTTCTGGCAGGAGGCGGTGATTGCCTCGATCATCCTCATGATTGGAAACTTCTGGATCATGTTCTACCTCATCGACCGAGAAGGATTCAGTGTCGAGACCTCGTTCCTCGGTTCCATCAATATGGTCCAGGTCAGCGAGTTCTCCCTCGTGGTTGGTGCATTGGCGTTGGCACAGGGATTCATCGACGATGCCGTACTGGGCTATTTGACCCTGATGGCGCTGTTGACGATGACGGTATCCACGTACCTCATCACCTACAACCACGCTATTTTCGATCGACTTGAGCCGTGGTTCGAACGGTTCGAGACCGGAGATGAGATCATCGAAACCTCTGAAGGGTACAGTGATCACGCGGTGGCCATCGGATTCGACGAGGTGACCGAACCGGCTCTTGCACTCCTTCAGGACCGCTTTGGTGAGGTCGTCGTCATCGATCGCAAGACAGAACACATCGCCGAGCTCGATGCGGAGGGTCGGTTCGACTATGTCTTCGGTGACTTCCGTCATTCAGAAGTGAGGAAGGCATCTGGACTCTCGAAGGCAAAGTTTGTCCTGAGCTCGACGGTCGAACCCGACGTGAACGAGGCACTCCTTCGCGAAGTCCGAGACGATGCGATTGTTTTCGTCGAAGCCGAGCGCATCGCTGACGCCCATCGGCTCTACGAACGAGGTGCAGCGTATGTCATTATGAATACCTATCTAACTGCTGAACGGTTGAGCCACTATCTTGAGCTTTACTTCAATGACCGGGCGGCGTTCGACCGGGCCATCGAAGTCGACATAGGTCGGATCAGACGCAGGAGTCGGCGAATGGGTGCGCACGATTCCTCATTGGTCGACCTGACTATCGATCCCCGCGACCTAGGTGATTCAGATGAGTGAGTTTATCCTGGCCTTAGCAGCCGTCTTCATCTCTGCAGGCGCTCTGCTCATCGTCGCCAATCAGCTAGGACTCCCCCCAGTCCCATTCTATATCCTTGCGGGAATCATCGCGGGGGCGTTCATCGACCAACCTGCACTCATCGAACTCTCCCTCTGGGGGGTCGCATTCCTTGTGTTCGTCTTCGGGACACAGGTCGACCTCGCCGATATCCAATCGGTGCTCCGAGATGGCGAGATTGCGGCTGTCACCCAGCTGATTGTTGTGGCTCCCATCGCTTTTGGCGTCGGCTACGTCCTCGGTATCACGGTAGGGTTCGAGGACCCAATTCGAAACGCCCTGTACTTCGCTGCAGCGGCGACGCTCAGCTCCACACTCGTGGGGGCCAAGATCCTCCAAGAAGAGATTCGGAACAACCTCGTCCACGGTCGACTCGCCTCGTCTATCCATTTCTTCGATGATATCGTCGCAATCGGTGCACTCCTGGTGCTCTCTGCTGAAATCCTCACCGACGATGTCCTCATCACGTCGAAGATTGGTTATGGTGTCTTGTTCCTGCTAGCCGGGTTGCTCATCTACCGGCATGGTTACCCGCTGTTGGTCCGGGTTGCCGGCGGTGTTGATGAGCTGGTACTGATGGGGAGCATCTCGCTCCTTATCGTCTTTCTTGCCGCTGCTGAGTACGTCGGTATCTCAATCGTGGTCGGAGCGTTTGCCGCTGGACTCTCCGTGCGCACCGATGATGTGGCCTCAATCGGGGTCAAGAACGGTATCGAGTCGATCAAGGACTTCTTCGCGGCGATCTTCTTCGTCACCGTCGGTGCGCTGGTCACCTTCCCGACCTTCGAGGTGCTTGGTTTCGCTGGGATTCTCATCATCCTCGTGGTCGTCGTGAATCCCATTATCCATACGACAGCGTTCATCTTCGAAGGATACGATGGGCGGACGGGGTTCCTCGCCGGATCGAGTCTCAATCAGATCAGCGAGCTAGCCATCGTCATCGCCATCCAGGCCTGGCTTCTTGAGACGATCGCCCCGACGCTGTTCGAGGCAATCATCCTGGCCGCGGCCGTGACGATGATTTTCAGTGCACTAGCCGGTCGATACGAGCAGCGGGTGTACGATGTGGCCCTCCACCCCATTCTCGGCCGCCGTCGAGGATATCTCGACGAACGGAGCCACGTTGAAGAGGGAATCAGCGATCACGTCGTCATCATCGGATACGGTAGGCAGGGACACCGTCTCGTTCGAACGCTCGAGGATAACGAGATTCCGTATGTCGTGATCGAGAACGACCCGGCGATCCGAGATGATCTCGAGGCGGAGTGTGCCAACTATGTATTCGGCGATGCCATGGCGCGTTATCCACTGGAGCTAACCGGCATCGAACGTGCTCGTCTTGTCGTCTCGACGGTCGACCATCTTCCGGTCTCACGATCTCTGTTAGAGTTCGGTTTATCCACGGATATTATTCTCCGTGCCGATTCCTCCCCCGCTGCCCAGGAGCTATTCGATGAAGGAGCCACCTTTGTCGTCGTGCCAAATATCCTCGCCATCGAGCAGTTGCTCCAACAGCTCGAGCGTGTATTGGGTGACGAATCCGAGATCGAGCAGATTGAGGCTGAACACAGAAAGTACCTCAAGCTCATCGAGTTCGCGGGGCTCGAACGTCGCCTCGAACGGATCTAGAACGGCCCATCCAGCCATTCGTGCACCCCGATCACGAGGGCAAGGCCGGCGATGAAACTCCCAGCGGCAAGCAAGAGGTGCAGCTCGATTGCATCGACTAGTCCAAGTGCACCACTGACGGCAAGTGCTACCCCCAAGATGTAGATGGCCAGGTTTCGACCAATCTTTCGGTATTCCACGGGTGGTCACTCTCCCTCAGAATGATCCCGAAGGGTCTGCGAAGATATCGAGATGGTCATCCGAAGTCACCAAGCCCAGCCTGTGATCCGGACTCCTCATCTGCTTCGGACGGTGGTGTGGTTTCTTCCACCTCACGTACCTCTGGATCGGGCACCCCGGTCGAACCAATCTTGGCTGACTCGACAATCCTAGCCACCTTCTTCGTATCCTTCCCGCTGCCGGTGAGATAACTGACCTCCCCAGCGTCGAGCTCGAGCCACGAGGCGATTATCTCAGTGAGTACCTCTGGTTTGCAGTGATACGTCATGGTGGAAAGGAAGGGAAGGACTTCTCGTCGTGCGGTCGATACACTCATCCCTCCACTCTCGGCGATTCGCCCTGCTATCGAATCCCTGACGTTTCGACGACCTCGAGAGCGACCAAGATGGCGACGGTATCCGGGTGGGCCATAGCGGGTCCATCCTCCCTTTGGGCTGCTTCTCGATCCAGCGACGCCGGCGGTCATGTGGTTCGTCGCATACCGCCAGAATCGATAATTCTGTGTCGCCCATGTCCGGCCCAGCCAGCGGTCTGCTAGGGCGAGATGTCGATAGGCCTGGCTGAGTTCCGCTCCCGAGAAGTCCTTCGGTAGGTTCTCATCGATCCATGCGAGCAGATCATCGGGTGTTTCATCCACGCGGTATGAGGCACGCTGGGCCTCCTGGGGGTTGTATTCCTTGATCACCCCGTCGAGAAATTCAAAGATTCCCTCGGTCCGATCGCGATCACCGGTGATGACATCCTCTTCTTTGAGTGCGCTACGCCCTGCGGCAATCGCCTGTAAATCTTGGATCGCCGATCTGAGGTCTCCGCTGGTCTGTTCAGCGATGCGTTCGAGTGCCGCACCATCGTACTCGATGCCCTCCTGGCGGCAGATGTTGCGAAGGACCGGGATGATCGACCGGGCGGTGACTGGTCGATACTCGATCTCGCGACAGTGGTTGCGAAGCCCTCGGGACATCTCGTAGTACTCGTTGGCGATCAGTACAACGGGTTGACCAGCATCCTTGACGAGGCGGGTGATTGCGGCGGTTCCTCCACGATCGACATTTCCGTGGAGGTTATCTGCCTCGTCGATGATGACAAGTCGCCGGCCAGCGGAACCTCCTGTGAGGGTCCCAGAACTCGCCGCCTCCCCCGCGATTCGTTCGATGACGGCTTTTGTCCGCTGATCGCTGGCATTGAGCTCGATACTCTGCCACCCGAGATCTGCGGCGAGTGCATGCGCACTCGATGTCTTGCCGATACCAGGCGGTCCATGGAGGATGACCGCCTCCTGATGTGACTCCCACGTTGATGCCCATTCGCGGAGATCGGCAACCGCCGAGTCGTTCCCCCGTACTTCAGACAGGGTCGACGGGCGATATCGCTCCGTCCAATCCATCCACCACTTGGTAAGACATACCGCCGCTTAGTGATTGCGACCCGTCAACCGGATGCTTTTGGCTGTCCCAATGTAATCGATTAATATGGTTCGCCCTGGGCTCTCTGCAGAACAACTCGAACGCTACGCCCGTCAGATTGTGCTTGATGGGTTTGGCGCAGAGGCACAGGGCAAACTCCGCTCGACGAATGCACTCGTCGTGGGGGTAGGAGGGTTGGGTTGCCCGGTGGTGATGTATCTCACCGGTGCCGGGATTGGTGGTCTCGGTCTCGCGGATGATGACGTCGTCGAGCGTTCGAATCTTCAACGACAGCCACTCCATGGGGAAGGGGATATCGGTATACCGAAGGTCGAAAGTGGTGCAGCGTGGATACGAGAGACCAATCCAGACGTCGAGGTCGAAACACTGTACGAGCGAATCGATGTCGACAACATCGAGGGGTTGCTCGACCGGTACGACCTGGTCATCGACTGTACAGACCGGATCGAGACCAGATACCTGCTGAACGATGCCTGTACTCTCAAGGACATGCCGTTTGTCCACGGGGCAGTTTATCGATTCGAAGGCCAGGTCACGACGTTCGATCCAGGACGCGGTGGGCCATGTTACCGATGTTTGTTCCCTGAGGCTCCACCTCCGGAGGCGATCCCAGATTGTGCGACCGCCGGTGTCCTTGGCCCGGTTCCGGGGGTCATCGGTGCAATGGAAGCGGTCGAGGCTATCAAATTGGCGACCGATGTCGGTGAACCAGCGATTGGCCGGCTTCTCATCTTCGATGCACTCCAACTGTCCATCGATGAGCTGGAGCTCAAACCGAACCCAGGATGTCCGATCTGTGGCGATTCACCGAGGATTGCGTCGATCCATGAGACGACCTACGAGGGAAGTTGCCGACTCCCGTCAGATTGATCGGGAAACCGTTGGAGCGAAAGGGCTTAATAGCCCTTGATGGTACGGTTGGGTACCATGAGGGCTCGGCAACACACGCCGTTTTCTGCTGGCCGAGCCCTGCGACCACGACCCCGATAGGGGTCATATTCTTGGTCGGCGCGATAGGTTGTGTCTGCTTTCACACTTGAACTGGTGATCGATTCGCGCTGACCAGGAGCTCACATCATCCTTCAATAACAATGGATTCAATCACAAACTCACGCGTTGCATTGGCCTTCTCTGGCGGTCTGGACACCACGGTGTGTGTCCCACTGCTTGAGGAGGAGTACGGTTACGACGAGGTAATCGGCGTCACAGTCGACGTTGGACAACCACCAGCTGAATTCGATGAAGCCGAGGCGACGGCTACCACCCTCGGGCTTGAACATCATGTCATCGATGCCAAGGATGCCTTCGCAGACCTCTGTCTCGATGCGATCGAAGCCAATGCGATGTTTCAGGGGTATCCCCTTGGGACTGCCCTCGCCCGTCCGATCATCGCAGAGGCGATCTTGGATGTCGCCATAGACTCGGGATGTAGTGCCCTCGCACATGGTTGTACAGGCAAGGGAAACGATCAACTCCGCTTTGAGGCGATCTGGCGCCAATCCGATCTGGAGGTCATCGCTCCGGTTCGTGAGCTTGGATTGACCCGGGAGTGGGAGATCGAGTATGCAGCCGATCGTGACCTCCCAGTCGAGGCGGGACAGGGTGGTGAATGGTCCATCGACCAGAATCTCTGGAGTCGGTCGGTCGAGGGAGGGGATCTCGAGGATCCTGCTGTTCGCCCGCCCGAGTCCATCTATGAGTGGACGGATCACGGCGAAGGCGAGGACGAACTAACGGTGGCGTTCGAAGCGGGGCGGCCGGTCGCTATTGATGGGTCCGAAATGTCACCGGTGACACTCATCGAGCAGCTCAATGAACGGGCCGGGGCGTTCGGTGTTGGTCGGACAGACATGATGGAGGATCGGGTTCTCGGTCTCAAGGTACGGGAGAATTACGAACATCCGGCAGCGACCGTATTGTTGACCGCTCACCGTGATCTCGAATCGCTCGTTCTGACAAAGGAGGTCCAGCGGGTCAAAGGTGACCTTGAACGGGAATGGGCTGAACTTGCCTATCGTGGCCTCTTGTTCTCCCCGCTTGCCACCGCCATCGAGTCGTTCGTCGAGGAGACACAAGCCTCGGTGACTGGCACCGTGACCCTCTCACTTCAGTCGGGTTCCTGTCGCCCGGTGGCCAGGGCGAGTCCGCACGCGGTGTACTCTGAGTCGATGGCATCGTTCGATACGGCTGATGTCGGTTCGATCACGCAAGCCGATGCAACCGGTGTGGCGAAGTATCACGGGTTGCAGGATCGGCTTGCCAATCGGGAAACATTCGCAACCTTACATCAGGGTGATTGATTGATGGCAGAGGAACCCCCCGAATTCGCCGTTCGTGGTGACCGCTTCAGCGGCGGTCCTGCGAGGGGATTCCTCTCATCGATGGAGACCGATGTCCACCTGTTCACTGCAGATCTTGCCGTCGACCGTGCACATGTCATCATGCTCGGTGCACAATCGATCCTCGATGAGGAGGAGGTAGCAGCCATCCTCGTGGGTTTGGACGCCATCGAGGAGGCAGGTTTTGATGAGTTGCCGGCTGCTGAGGACATTCACGAGGCGATCGAGACCGATCTCATCGATCGGGTCGGGCCAGTCGGGGGGAAGCTGCATACCGCGAGGAGCCGCAATGATGAGGTGGCAACGTGCATCCGGTACCACCTTCGTGAGGACATGTTGGAGCTCGTGTCGTCCCTCCTCGCGCTTCGCGATGCACTGGCTGATCAAGCACATGAACATGTTGAGACCGTCATGCCAGGGTACACACATCTCCAACCGGCACAACCGACGACGGTTGCACATTGGGCGATCTCGTATGAACGCTCACTCGCTCGCGACGTGGATCGCGTGTTCGACGCGTACAACCGGATCAACCGGTCACCGCTCGGTGCCGCCGCCTTCGCTGGAACCCCGTACCCCATCGATCCGATGCTCACCGCCGAATTGCTCGGCTTTGAGGGACCAATGGAGAATTCAATGGATGCGGTCACCAGTCGAGATGTCTGTCTCGAGGCACTCGCTGTCGCCTCCTCGGTGGCGGTGACTCTCTCGGCGTTGGCTGAGGATCTGATCTTGTTCACCAATCGTGGATTCATCGATCTTGATGACGATTATGCCTCAACCTCTTCGATCATGCCACAGAAGAAGAATCCGGACTCACTGGAGCTCGTTCGGGCGACCTCAGGGGATGCACTCGGTGCACAGACGGCGGTTGCCACCATGCTCAAAGGGCTTCCTCGGGCGTATAACCGTGATCTGCAGTCGGTGACCCCTCACCTGTTGACGGGTATCGACTCAGTAACCACGGCGACTGATGTCGCCGCTGGAGGTGTGTCAACCAGTACCTGGTATCCTGCGGTGCTCGAATCAAGTGTTTCAGAGGGGCTCAACACTGCGACCGACGTGGCAGACTTCCTGGCGATACAAGGAGTCCCGTTCCGCACCGCTCATGCCATCGTCGCAGAGGCAGCGGCGGCGGCCGAGGGTGATATGACTACCTTCGTTTCCGGACTCCTCGAGGCGACGACCTCGCTTGAGCTATCTCTCGAGGTAGAGACGATCGAGGAATATCTCTCTGCGGTGTCGAGTGTCAATCGTCGAGATTCGCACGGCGGACCGGCGCCTCGTGCTGTCCGTACTCAGCTCACCCAGGTGACGGCAACATTGGATGAGCATCATCACATGCTCGATACGCATCGTGAGGGCCTTGAGCGGGCCTCTACACGGCTCGAATCAGAGGTGGCCCGATATGCTTGAACGACGACTGCCCCTTGTGGGCAATAATATCATAATACGAACTATAAATTTCGTTAAAGCGGCATATCAGCTTTTTTGAACCATTAGCTTGCCATATAGAAATATAAATTAAATTATATTTTCGATGTCCTTAAGTCCCTGAGCTGCTGACTGTGGAGTATCATGACGGATGAGGCCTGCATCGTCTGTGACGCGACTGTGGCATTACCCGCCGACGTCGAACTCGGTGAAATCGTCGATTGTCTCACCTGTGGTAGCGAACTCGAGGTGACGGGGATCGACCCATATGCCTTAGAGGAGGCTCCAGAACTCGAAGAGGACTGGGGGGAGTGAAGTGAAGGTCGGTGTATTACACTCGCGGATACGGAGGGATGAGAAGCTGCTGCTGAACGAACTCCGTGAGCGGGATCATGCGGTCCACAAGCTCGACGTTCGCGATCGGTCGTTCAGCATCGATCAGGCTGGCGACCAATTTGCTACGCTCGAGCTTGTCGTTGACCGCTGTCTCTCTAGTAGCCGAAGCCGGTACCTCACCGCTTGGTGTGAACGTCACGATATCCCAGTGGTGAACAGCGCGACGACGGCAGCGACCTGTGCTGATAAGGTTAGAACCAGTCTTGCGCTCTCTGAAGCGGGTATTCCAACGCCTCGTACTGAGGTGGCGTTCTCGATCGATGCTGCACTCGATATCATGGATGATCTCGGTTACCCGTGTGTACTCAAACCCGTGGTCGGGTCGTGGGGTCGTCTGATGGCGAGGATCGAGAGCCGGAATATGGCCGAGTCACTGCTCGAACACAAGGCCACGTTAGGTCACTATGAACACAAGGTGTTCTACCTTCAGGAATACATCGAGACCGAAGGTGAGGATCTCAGGATCGTCGCCACAGATGGCGTCCCGATTGCCGGGATGCGCCGGTCATCAGATCACTGGATTACGAACGCCGCCAGGGGTGCTGAGGTTGCCTCAATCGAAGTCGACTCAGAGCTCGAAACACTCGTGGCCAACGTGGATGCGGCTGTTGGGGGTGGCCTCCTTGGAATCGATCTGATGGAGACACAAGACGGCTACACGGTCCACGAGGTGAACCATTCCGTCGAGTTCAACGCCCTCAACAGTGTTGCTCCGATCGATGTCCCGTCGGCGGTCGTCGACTGGCTCGAATCGATCTGTCTCGAGACAACTGCGGTGTCATCATGAGTGCGACACCGACGTTCACCGCAGGGGTGGTCGGTGCCTCGGGGTACACCGGCGGAGAAGTGCTCCGGTTGCTCGAGGGTCACCCCGCCTTCGAGGTCGTCCAGGCGACGAGTCGGGAGTATCTCAACAAGAGCATCGGTCACCTCCATCCGAACCTTCGAGCGCTCCCCCTTCGATTCTCGTCTCCAGACGAGCTCGAGTCGGTCGATGTCCTCTTCACCGCCACACCGCATGGGGTCTCGATGGCGAATATCGAGTCCTACCTCGAGGCGGCTCAACTGGTCATCGATCTGAGTGCCGATTTCAGGCTTTCAGAGGTTGCATTATACGATACGTGGTACGATGGACACGTTGCACCAGAGTACCTCTCTCAAGCAACCTATGGCCTGCCAGAGATCAACCGGGAGGCCTTGACCGATGCCAGTGTGATCGGTTGTGGCGGATGCAACGCAACCGTGACGATGTTGGGGCTCTATCCACTAGCCTTGTCGGGATGGCTGGACGAAGCTGATCCGATCGTGGTGGATCTGAAGGTTGGTTCCTCGGAGGGTGGAACCGCCAGTGGGGCCGCCGCATCACATGCTGAACGCTCTGGGATCGTCAGACCATATGCCCCGACGAAACACCGCCATGAGGCTGAGCTTGAGGTGTATCTCGACATCGAGGTCTCCCTCACCGGTCACGCGGTCGATATGACGAGAGGTGCGGCAGCCACCTGCCACGTCTTCGTTGATGAACCACCTTCGATCAAGGAGCTGTGGGGGATCTACCGCGAAGCGTATGAGGATGAGCCGTTCATGCGCCTTGTTTCAGGCGGTGGTGGCATCTACCGTTTCCCGGAGGCGAAGGTACTCGCTGGGACGAATTACTGTGACGTCGGCTTTGCCACAGATGACGACCGTATCGTCGTCTTCTCCGCCCTGGATAACCTCATGAAGGGATCGGCTGGTCAAGCGGTCCATGCGGCGAACATCGCACTCGGCATGCCAGAAACGACTGGACTCGAGTTCACCGGATTGCATCCGGTGGGGGCACCATGACGCTCGTCGTCAAGCTGGGTGGGGCAGCCTCGATCGATCCGGCCACGACCGTTGCCGATATCGCCACGCTTTCCAAGGCTGGAACCGAGCTAATCCTTGTCCACGGTGGCTCGACCGTGATCGATGAGACCCTCGAGTCACTTGGTATCAAGCCAAAGTACGTCACTACACCGGCGGGGGTGACCGGTCGATTCACCGATGCGGAGACGATGGCAGGCGTCACGATGGCGCTCGCCGGGTCGGTTAACGTCGACCTCACGGTCGACCTCCAGCAAGCTGGCGTCGAGGCCATCGGCCTCTCGGGGGTCGATGGTGCATTGGTCAGTGGGGACCGAAAATCGGCAGTTCGGGTGGTCGAAGGTGGTAAGCAGAAGATCAAGCGCGGTGACCATGCCGGTCGGATAACATCGGTCAACGAGCAGCTCCTCACCCTCCTGCTGGATGCCGGGTATGTCCCGGTCATTTCACCACCGATGCTTGCTGACGACGGGGTTGCAGTCAATACCGATGCCGATAGGTTTGCGGCCGCAATTGCTGGTGCTCTGGGGGCAACCCTCGTGCTCTTGACCGACGTCGATGGGGTGTACGCTGATCTGGATGATCCCTCAAGTCGCATCGAAACCGTCGATTCCCATGCGTCACTCGAGCACGTCGAAGCGGCTGCTTCTGGGTTCATGACCCGTAAGGTTATGGCCGCTGTTGAGGCACTCAAGGGTGGCGCAACTGAGGTCCATATCGCCGATGCAACGGTTGATACCCCGATCAATGCCGCACTCACCGGCGATGCAACGACCTTCACCGCTGCACTCCTGGCGGAGGTGGTCGAGGGATGAGCGAGTTCGTCTATGCGCCAAAGCCCATCGAGATCGTCGGTGGCGACGGTTCTTACCTCATCGACACTGCCGGTGAACAGTACCTCGATGCCGGAGCGAGCTTCGGATGTGCTCCGGTAGGCCACTGCCATCCGACGGTTGTCGATGCCATCCAGGAACAGGCCAGTTCACTCACCTTCGTCCAGGGATCGTATCCGAATCCGACCCGCACCTCCCTGGTGAAGCGGTTGGCCTCCCTTGGACCCGGTGATTGCACCAACGTCTGGCTCTGCAATTCTGGAACCGAGGCGAACGAGGCCGCGATAAAATTTGCTCGTAGTGCGACAGATCGGTCAGCAATCGTAGCCACCACTCGGGGATTCCACGGACGGACGATGGGTTCGCTCTCGGCGACGTGGAAGCCAGCGTATCGCCAGCCGTTCGAACCTCTTCTCGACGATATCGAGTTCGTGCCATTTGGCGACGCCGAGGCGTTGGAGACGGCCGTGACCGAGGAGACCGCCGCGGTCATCATCGAACCGATCCAGGGTGAGGGCGGGGTAAATGTCCCGCCTGACGGATACCTGACGGCGGTCCGCGAATGCACCGAATCGGCCGGAGCGGCGATGATCCTCGATGAGATCCAGACGGGTCTCGGTCGGACCGGTTCGTTCTGGGCGTGTGACGCTGCTGGGGTGGTTCCTGATATCCTCACCACCGCGAAGGGGATTGCTAGTGGTGTCCCGATGGGTGCGACGCTCTGCCGGCAGTGGATTGCTGATGGGGCTGGTCCTCATGGTTCGACGTTCAGCGGCTCACCGATCGCTGCCGCTGCAGCGAACGCCACCCTCGAGGTCATCGAGGAGATGAATCTCACCGAACAGGCGGCGGTGCATGGAGAGACACTCATGTCAACACTCACCGAGAGCACGTTGGATATAAAGGCTATTCGGGGGCACGGACTCCTTATCGGCCTCGATGTCCGTCGCGGTGCGAATGTATTGGCGAAGCAGCTTGCCATCGACCATGGGATTCTCACGATGCCAGCAGGCCGGTCGGTGCTCCGGTTACTCCCACCGCTCACGATCGATGCAGCCGAGGTCGAACAGTTGGTCACGGGGATCGAGGCAGCCCTTGACCAGGAGGCGAGTGCATGATTTCCGACGAGCTGGTCGCTGTCTCAGAATCGACCGCCCGTGAGTTGCTCGTCGATCTCGTCTCGATCCCGTCACCATCTGGTGATGAATCCACCTGTGCGACGCGGCTCGTCGATTTCTTCGAAACCCATGACCGTGAGGTATGGATCGACTCGATCGGGAACGTTCATTCGCCTGGTGACGATGGGGTCCTGCTCACCTCGCACCTCGACACCGTCCCCGGACAACGCCCTGTCAAGGTCGAGGATGGGACGTTGTGGGGTCGCGGGAGTGTCGATGCGAAGGGGCCATTGGCTGCCATGGCCGTCGCATCGGTCACCACCGGCGCGAGCTTCGTTGGTGTTGTCCGTGAGGAGACCGATTCGGCCGGGGCTCACCAGCTCATCCAACATCGTGACCCACCCGCAGCGCTGATCAATGGTGAACCTAGTGGCTGGGACGGGATTACCCTCGGGTACCGTGGAGCCGTCCATGGGACGTACCACACTTCCACGACTGCTGGTCATAACACCGAGCCGATGCCCAATGCCATCGAAACGGCACTTTCCTGGTACCAAGCGGTCAGTCCCACCGGCTCTGAGGACAACGACAACCAGTTCGAGCAGGTGTCGGTGACCCCGCTTTCCTTCGATGGCGGTCTGTCCGATGCAGGCACAGCAATGGCAGCGACCATCGAGTTCGAATGTCGGCTCCCACCCGGTGTGGAGCCTGCTTCGCTCATGGCCGACCTCGATGCCAACGCGACCGATGCATCGATCACGTGGGGACAGCCAATCCCACCGGTGATGATGGATGCACGGAACTCGGTAGCAACCGCACTCCGTGGGTCCATCCGCGAGATCGGGGGGGCCCCTCGGATGCTGCGTAAGACCGGCACGAGCGACATGAACGTCTATGCCACCGGGTGGGACATCCCGATGGCGACGTACGGTCCGGGCGATTCGACGCTCGATCATGCACCGGATGAACGGCTTCCGCTCGATGCGTTCGACCGCTCGATCACCGTCCTCGAATCAACTGCCACCCGGTTACTCTCGGGTGATAACCAATGAAACAACCACACCACTTGACCGATATTGACGATGTATCGCCGACAGAACTCCGCGAGATTCTCTCGCTCTCACGAGCTGTTCGCGATGCTGGTCGAGCTCCTTCGCTAGAGGGTCGCTCATTGGGTCTGCTCTTTGAGAAGCCGAGCACGAGGACCAGGGTCTCATTCGAGGCAGGGATGACACAACTCGGTGGACATGCGATCTTCCTCTCCCCCGATGATCTCCAGCTTGGCAGGGGAGAACCGATCGCCGATACGGCACGGGCGCTCTCAGGCTACCTAGACGTCATTGCTGCTAGGATGACCGACCATGACGGGTTCCTCGAGCTCGCCAACCATAGCTCCGTCCCGGTCATCAATGCGCTAACCGATCGTGCACATCCGTGCCAAACACTGGCTGATCTACTCACAATCGAGGACCACTTTGGCTCGCTCGAGGGGTGCAAGGCCGCCTGGGTTGGTGATGGTAACAATGTGGCCCAGTCGTTCGTGATCGGTGCTGCGATGGCCGGAATCGAGGTCTCGGTTGCCACACCACCGGCATATGGGATCGATGCCGAGGTCATCGAACGAGCGCATGCCTATGGTTCTACACCATCGATCACCGACGATCCGATCCAAGCGGTCGAGGATGCCGATTTCATCTACACCGACGTCTGGATGAGCATGGGTGACGGCGAGCAGCGTGAGTCGAAGCTCCCGGCATTTGATGGATTCCAGGTGAACGATTCATTGCTCTCCCATGCACCTGGACATGTCTCGGTCATGCATTGTCTCCCAGCGGTTCGTGGTGAGGAGATCTCTTCTGAGGTCTTGGATGGTGAGGCATCCCTCGTCTGGAAACAGGCTGAGAACCGCATGTACGCGCAACAGGGGCTACTGACGTACCTACTCAATGGCACGAAGGATGTGTCGGTCGGTGTCGATCAGAGCTACCAAGATAGCCTCCAATCGATTGAATGCACCGGTCGGGGGCCGATGGGTAGCTCTTAGCCTTCGATCGAATCTGCGATGGCTTGATATCCTCGCTTTGCAAGCTGCAACAACTCGATATCGACACTCTCCTCGCTCGTATGTGCCTGTCCTCGTTCGGCTGGACCAACCACCACAGTTGCGGTACCTGCTTCGGCTAGCCAGCTGGCATCGGTGGCGTGTGGTTTGGTGATTAAGCTTGGATCTGGTCCCACCGCGGCAAGTGCCAAGCGAGCACGCTCGGCGAAGCGCTCATCATGGCATTGCATAGGTGGCCAGTCCTGGTCGATCTCCCATTCGATCCCGTCGAGATCCTCAATGGCTGACTCAATATCGATCGTTGATCCAGGGAGTGTCCGCTCATCGAGTGTAAACTGACACGTCTCCGGGATGACGTTATCAGCCGTCCCAGCGTTGATCTTCGTCGCCTCCAACGATCCGTGGAGCGTCTCTCCTGCTACCGTCGCCGTTGGTCGCTCGATGTCACGAAGTCGGTCGATGGCCTCAGTGGCACGGTAAATAGCATTGATCCCTGCCTCCGGCTCACTTGCATGGCAGGCACGTCCTCGAGCGGTGATGGTCGAACCTCTTCGACCTCGGTGTGCGACGACGACATCGAGGGCACCATCGGTGGCGTATTGTGCAGATCCCTCCCCGACAACCGCGAACGTGGGGACGAATCCGTCTGCCACGGCATGCCGAGCTCCGATCCCGCCGACCTCCTCACCGACGAAGCTTGCGAATGCAAGATCCAGGGATGGGTCTGCATCGCGAAAGGCCAGCATCATGGCGGCAACCGCACCTTTCATATCCGCACTTCCACGACCGTAGATTCTGTTCTCGGTTACCTGTGAGATAGGGGCGCCATGTTCATCGACCTGTTCATCGGCTGGCGGTACCACGTCATGATGCCCAACCAACGCCAGTGTCGGTTCACCGCTTGAGCCACGGCTGGCAATGACGTTACCGGCATCATCACGCATTACCGTCGCATCAGTTCGTTCACGGAGCCATGCTTCGATGAAGTCCCCCGCTTCAGTCTCATCCTCATGGCTCGAAATCTCGATCAGTTCCCTGGTCAGCGATACCACATCGTCCATATTTATCGCTTGGAGGGCAGGTAGGTAAGCGGTGCGACCCACCGGTAAACACCCTTTTGCACGGTGAGGTCGAACCCGCCGGCATGAAGGTAGTACCGGACACCAGCGTTGTCATCGATGGCCGCGTGTCCGAGAAGGTGCAAGAGGGAACGTTCGCCGATGCGACCGTTCTCATTCCAGAGGCCGTTGTCACTGAACTCGAAGCACAGGCGAACGATGGAATCTCGACCGGATGGGACGGACTGAAGGAGCTACAACGTCTCGCAGATCTCGCTGATGAAGGGACCATTGATCTCGAGTTTATCGGAGAGCGTCCCGATGCGAGTGAACGTGGCCTGGCGACCGAAGGTGAGATTGACGCCCAGATCCGAGCATTGGCTGCTGAGGTAGATGCGATATTCTTCACCAGCGATATCGTCCAAAGCGAGATCGCCGATGCGAAGGGGATCGCGGTAGAGTACATCTCACCACGACCTAGAGATGTGGAGCATCTCTCCATCGAGAAGTACTTCGATAAAACGACCATGAGCGTCCATCTCAAGGTGGGGCTCGAACCGATGGCGAAGCGGGGATCACTTGGTGAGATGCGCTATGAAGCGATCGCCGAGGAACCCCTTGAGGAGTCCTATCTCAAGGACGAAGCCCAGGAGATTATCGATGCTGCGAAGGAGAGCCCAGAAGGATTCATCGAGATGAGCGAACCGGGGATGACGATCGTTCAGTTCCGGGATCTCCGGATTGCAATCGCAGAACCACCGTTCTCAGATGCCATCGAGATAACCGTGGTACGACCGATTGCGGTCACCTCCCTCGAAGATTATCGTATGTCGGACGAGCTCAAGGATCGACTCCTGGCCCGCCAGCGAGGGGTTTTGATCGCCGGTTCTCCTGGTGCAGGAAAAACCACCTTCGCGCAGGCGATCGCCGAATTTCTCAGCGACCACGACTACGCGGTCAAGACAATGGAGAAACCGCGAGACCTCCAGGTAGGCCCCGAGGTCACCCAATACACCGCGCTGGCAGGTGACATGGCAAAAACGGCGGATGCATTGTTGATGGTCCGCCCAGACTATACCATCTACGACGAGGTTCGCAAGACGGCCGACTTCGAGGTGTTCGCCGACATGCGCCTCGCCGGCGTCGGAATGATTGGCGTGGTGCATGCTACGAGGGCGATCGATGCACTCCAACGGCTCATCGGTCGCGTCGAACTTGGGGTTATACCCCAGGTCGTCGACACGGTGGTATACATCGAGGCAGGTGAGGTCCACACCGTATACGACGTGACGACCGAGGTGAAGGTGCCCGCTGGACTCATGGAGGAAGATCTCGCCCGACCTGTCATCTTGATCCGAGACTTCGAGACCGGCCAACCTGCCTACGAGATCTACACGTTCAACCGACAGGTGGTCACGGTCCCCGTCGGTTCGGTCCCAGAGCACGAGGCAGGCGTCGATAGGCTTGCTTCTAAAGAGATTGAGCGGGAGGTGCAACGAATCGCTGCAGGACCGGTCGAGGTCGAACTCACCGGACCGAGCCAGGCGATCGTGTATGTTCAAGAACCTGATATCCCAGCGGTCATCGGGTCTGGTGGCGAACGGGTTCGCGAACTTGAGAATCGACTCGGTGTCAATCTCGACATACAAGAACTCGAACTCACCGCAGAGACCGCAACCTCGCCCACTGGCGACGGCGAAGCGATCGAACCAGAGGTGACGAACCGGCATGTCATTATTCCGGCTACTGGTCATGTCGGTGAGACCATCGAGATACACGCCAACGGCGACTATGTCTTCACCGCCACCGTCGGCCGTGGTGGTGATATCAAGGTCTCACGTGGGAGCGCAATTGCAGACGAGTTAGAGCGGGCGATCGGTTCTGGCCGGACAATCAAGCTCGTCCAGTGAAGATCACGGACAGGTGTTCGTCGCGCAGGCCTCTGGTTTCTGTGTACGGCCGGTAGGCCCAGCTCCATCTTCGAGCATGTAGAGTGTCTGCCTAGCGTCCTCGATATAGACACCCTCGGTCACGATTTCTGCTTTGTCGAGACGTTCTAGGGCGTATCTGACGGTCCGTGGAGCGAGCATCGTCTCATCAACGAGCTGTTTCTGGGTCAGTGGGCCGTCGTATTCGAGCACCTTGTAGACCAGCTTGGCGCTCGGGGGGAGGTCTTGGATAAGGTCGAGTTGACTCATTGTTACGAATCGAAACACCAGTTGACCTAAAGCTTACGGGGAGTGGCGGTCGAACGAACCGCTTTTAGCCGCTCCCACGCGAACGTCCGGTAGCATGACTGACGATGAGGTGTCGGAGGCTCGTCGTGCCCATATTCGGGCGGTGACCATCACTGGCATGGCCGCTTTAGCCGGTGTTTTCGCCGCGGTGTTGGCTGGAGTGCTCACCGCTGGACAGGATCCTTCCGATGCCGCACGCGATATCGGTGCGATTGCAGTCTTGATTCTCGCCATCATGATTCAGATTCCTCTGTATCCAATCATTGGTTTTGACGATTTCGGCGGGGGAAAGGACGTTTTGTATGTCATCTTCATGACTTTCGCCCTTTGGTTCATCACCTTTGGCGTGATTTTGACCACTGGGGTGCAATTCCTCTGAACGTATGGCTGAAGATAGCATCGCGGTCGTCGACCTTGAACGGTGTCAACCTGACCGGTGCAATTACGAATGTGTGAATTACTGCCCTCCGAACCGGACCGGAAAGGAATGCATCGTCACCCGTGAGGAGCGTCACGGTGAAGGCTCGTATGCCGGAGACCCCGACCAGGTATCCATCTCAGAGGAGATCTGTCTTGGAGAGACTTGTGGGATCTGTGTCGTGAAGTGTCCGTTTGATGCCATCCAGATTATCAACCTCCCACAGGAGCTGGACGAACCACCCGTGCATCGATACGGGGAGAACAGCTTCTCCTTGTACGGTCTCCCGATCCCACAGGACGGTCGGGTGACCGGTGTTCTCGGTCCCAACGGAATCGGGAAGACAACCGCAGTACACGTCCTGTCAGGCGAGTTGATCCCGAATCGCGGAAAGTACGACAGCCCGCCGAGCTGGGATGGGGTGTTGGAAACCTACCGTGGGAGTGAGTTGCAGGACTTCCTCGAGCGGGTTGTAGCTGGGACGGTCACGGTCTCCAGGAAACCACAGTATGTCGACCGAATCCCAGAACAATTCGACGGTGTCACGGGTGAACTGTTGGAATCGACCGACGAACGTGGCGTACTCGATGATTTGATCGACCAACTCGGTATCGAACCCGTCATCGACAGTCCGATCGAGACCATCTCAGGCGGTGAACTACAACGGGTGGCCATCGCCGCTTGTCTGGCTCGAGATGCCGATGTATACTTCCTCGACGAGATCACCCCTTACCTCGATATCGGCCAACGGATGACGGTCGCGAGAGTCATCCGCAAGCTGGCAGAGGAGGATGATCGATCTATGTTGGTCGTCGAACACGATCTTGCGATACTCGATCTTCTCGCAGAGGTGACCCATCTCGGCTATGGTGAACCGGGAGCATTCGGTGTCATCACCGATCCAAGATCGGTCAAAGCCGGTATCAATGAGTACCTGGCCGGGTATCTTGAGAATGAGAACATCCGTATCCGCCGTGAGGCAATCGAATTCGAGGCGTCAGCACCCCAGGCGTCGACCGATGTCGAGCCATTGTTCGAGTACCCAGCCTTCGAGCATCAATTCGGTGCTGATGGATTCCAACTCACGGGAGACGCTGGGTCGGTCTATCGAAACGAGGTCCTCGGGATCCTCGGACCGAATGGGATCGGGAAGACAACCTTCGCTCGGCTATTGGCTGGTGAACTCAATTCTGAGACCGCTGAACTCGATGTTGATCTGACGATCTCCTATAAACCACAGTACATCGAGGTCGATGAACCGTACTCCGTCGAGGTCTTCCTCTCGATGATCTCAGATCGGTTCGGGACCTCAGCATGGGAGACCGAGCTAGCCAGACCGCTCCAACTCGAGCATCTATACGAGCGACAACTGGGCGACCTCTCTGGAGGAGAACGCCAACGGGTCGCCATCGCCGCGTGTCTTAGCGAATCAGCGGACGTCTACCTGCTCGACGAGCCGAGTGCACATCTCGACGTTGAACAGCGAGTCGGAGCTACCAGGGCCATCAAGCGCTTTGCTGACCGGTCTGATACGACGGTGATGGTCATCGATCACGACATCTACATGATCGATCTCCTCGCCGATCGGCTGTTGGTATTCGATGGTGAACCAGCGGTGCACGGGATTGTTGGTCAGCCGACTTCGATGCGAGCAGGGATGAATGATTTCTTGGAGGATGTAGGGGTCACGTTCCGGCGTGATGAGCGAAGTGGGCGTCCCCGGATCAACAAACCAGGAAGCCAACTCGATCGAGAGCAGCGCAGCATCGGCGAGTACTACTACGAACCTAAGTGAGTGGACCGTCGTCTCCTGGTCGATCAACGTCCGATGAAATAGACCCAACTGACGAATAGCAGTGAAGCTGCGATGAGAGTCCCGACACCGGCGATGGTGATCGATGAGATTGAGGTGTTGAGGATGAACGTCGAGACACTGGTGATGGTGATGAGGATGAACCCGCTCATTGCCGGATCGATCGGCCAGCGATGTGCTTGAGTCATATGCGTTGTTTCTGTGGTGTCGGACATAATCGCCATGAAGGAGGAATGTCACGGCTGCCGGAAACGGATGTGAATCTCACTTGCCGCTCCCGATAGTGGTTAGTTTGAATCAAACACCAGCGGTTACCCGATTGCGCGTTGGCAGCTCCCACAGAGCGCCTGTTCTTTTCGATCGACATCTCTGACCGTCGGTGAGAAGTTCATCACACAACGCCCGTTATCGCAATGCTCGAGCCCGAGGGTATGGCCAATCTCGTGGACGATTTCCTTGCCAACCCGTTCATCGAATATCTCCTGGGGATCTCGATCAGAGAAGCCCCCATCACTCGAAGTTTGCAATCGTGCGGTAGAGACCACACTGCCATTACCGCTGAGGTATGCGAGTCCGAAGACGTAGTTCCGTCGACGATAATAGAGGTCCTCGGTGGTGATTGCGAGGTTGGTATCTCCACTTCCAACTTCACTAGCCAGCTCGATCAATTCCTCAGCACGATACTGCCCTCGGCTGCCATCGAAGGCAGATTCCGGCATCGCTTGCTGGTCGGCAATCCTGACATCACAATCGTATACGGAACGTAATGCAGCCGATGCGATCCGTTTGACTCGTGCCGGAACGTCGCCGATCGGCACGATGTCGACGAGCATGGAAACCGGTATGTCAGGTCGGGTCATAAACATCCCGACGTGTCGGACCATCCCAATGCCAACCTTGAAGAACGACTTCAGCGACACCAGCGGGTCCTTGAGGTGGGCATCGGTGATCGAACCGGTCTCGCTGAGCGGTTACACGATGCTGGGATCGAGGTAGTGGTGCTCGATATCAAGCCGATCGAACTGCCGATGGATATCGCATGCATTCAGGGTGACGTAACCGAGGTATCGCCCGATGTGTTTCGGCCGATGGATGCGGTGTATGCTCGCCGGTTACCTCCTGAATTACACCGTCCGGCTGCCGTGTTGGCCGAGACGCTCGATGCGGACCTATACTTCACAACCCTTGGTGGAGAATTCCCTACCATTGAGGTCGAAACGAACACAGCCGATGGTGAGACCGTCCACTATCGGCCGGCCGATTCACACATGGTTTTGTGACCTCCAGTCCCACGACATGTATGCAAATCTCGATTCTCGGTGGAACCGGTGCAATCGGTGAAGGATTGGCCCGCCGCATCGCTCGTGATACCGACCACGCACTCGAGATCGGTTCTCGGGATGCAGACCGTGCTTCGAATGCAGCTACCAGGTATCTCGGAGCAATACGGGCTCGGGGGTATGAAGCCGACATCGATGGTGCAGATAACGAGGCCGTGGCTGCTCGAGCCGATGTCGTGATCGTTGCGGTCCCTCCGTACAGTATTACCGATGCGATCGAGGGGATCAGCGATGTCCTCAAACCGGGTACCATTATTGTGAGCCCCGCGGTCGGGATGCGTTCTGAGGATGATGGAATGCACTATCATCGTCCGAGTGCGGGGAGTGTCACTGCGCTTGCTAATGGGGTGGCACCAGAGGGGACACCGGTGGTTGGCGCCTTTCATACCCTCCCTGCCGATCGACTCATCGATCTCGATGATCCACTTGAGATGGACACTGTCGTCGTGGCCGATGATACCGATGCCCGAGAGACGATTATCGAATTGGCCAACGAGATCGATGGTCTCAGAGCACTTGACGGTGGTCCGATCTCCAATGCCGCCGAGGTAGAATCGGTCACACCGCTGCTGATCAATCTGGGCCGGTACAATGCGCCGCTCGACCACGCCGGTTTCCGGGTGGTCGGTGATCGGTTCTGACAGTAAAACTTACGCGCTTGCTGTCGCCACTCCGGCATCAGCGAGTGCCGCTTCAATATCCTCTCGCTGGGTCACCCCGATGAACCGATCGACGATACCTTCCTCGTTCTCGATAACAAGCGTCGGCAGCGAACGGACCTGATACTGGTTCGCGAGCTCGCGCTCTTGGTCGACATCGACCTTCTCGAGTTCGAATTCGTCGCCGTACTCCTCAATGAGCTCCTTGAGGATCGAATCCTGTGTTTTGCATGGCCCACACCAATCCGCGTAGAAATCCTTCACGGTTACTCCCATAGATCGGATGTCCGTTCCGTTGCTACCGGGTTAAGGGTTACCCCTTCGATCATCTGCTATCATCGCCCGAAAGGTTTAGGGCTTCGAACCGGCTGAGTTGATGTGATGAGTTCCCGAGGCCAGAATACCGGCGGTTTGATGTCTAGTGCCGGGTTGGTCAGATATTTCGATGCTGAGGACTCCAAGGCACCGCAAATGGATCCACGTTCAGTTGTCGCCTTCGGTGTTATCCTCGGAATCTTCGTGCAATTGTTGACGATCGTCACGTGACACCCGGTTCGAGCATCCCAGGAATTTTCGATATCCGGAGTGACCTCTCGTGACCCTCACTGCTGGGGTGATCGCCGTACAGGGCGCGGTTCGTGCACACGCTGATGCTTTCTCGAGGTTCGGCGAGGCGGTCGAACGTGAGGTTCACGTCGAGCCGGTACGGACTGCTGGGATCATCCCTCGTTGTGACGTCATCTCGATTCCAGGTGGTGAATCCACGACGATCAGTCGCTTGATTGATCAACAGGGACTCTCCGAAGAACTCAGAGCTCACGTTGCTAAAGGGAAACCCATTCTTGCAACCTGTGCAGGACTGATCGTCCTCGCAGCAAATTCAGGGGATGAGCGCGTCACCACGTTGGACTTGTTAGACATTGAGATTGAGCGTAATGCCTTCGGTCGACAGCGAGATAGCTTCGAAGCCTCCATCGATATTGAGGGGTTAGATCGGCCGTTTCCAGGGGTCTTCATTCGAGCACCGGTTGTCAGTGATCCCCGTGATACAGAGGTGCTGGCTATCCACGAAGGCCAGATTGTGGCCGTTCGAGCAGGAGCGATCATTGCCACTGCCTTTCATCCGGAGCTGACCACAGATCCTAGGATTCATGTCTTGGCATTCGGAGCCGCTGCCCGATAACCCCTGAGGGCGTGCCTTTTTCTCGTTGCAGACCTCCTCCCGTTGCATGGAGGCTGAGATCGAGTCCGTCAGGGTCGCCCCAACACCTGAGGGTTCAGTACCCGTGGTCCTCCTCGAGGTTGAGGGAACCTCAGATGTGCTACCGATCTT
The DNA here is from genome assembly GCA_007118075.1 of Halobacteriales archaeon. GTDB lineage: Archaea > Halobacteriota > Halobacteria > Halobacteriales > SKSH01 > CAZXER01. The sequence goes on along the minus strand of SKSH01000159.1, from coordinate 1,757 downwards.
CATCGGATTCTCTGAGGCATCGGCGATCTCGAATGGGCTCGAAGCACAGGACATCGGGCGACCACTCACACACGAACTCATGCTCGATACCATCGAGGAACTTGGGGGTCGTATCAGAGGTGTCGAGGTCACCGCCCTCGATGAATCAACCTACCTCGCCGACATCCACCTCGACACCCCTCGGGGTTCGACCACGGTGGATGCTCGGCCGAGTGATTCGCTCGCACTAGCTGCTCGAACAAATGCACCGATCACCGTCTCAGATGCCGTTTTTGAGGAGGGCAGGCGCCCTCGTGAGGAGTTCGCTCCGCTGAAACACCTCGGTGTGAACCTCAGGTAAACGACGACGCTCCTTTAATCGTGCGTATCAAAGTGGTCGACGTGTCAAACCCGTTCGAGGACCTACCCACGGTGCCGGATGCCGATGAGCTATTGGACAAGGCGTACTCGCGGGCGGCAAGAGCTGGCCGTGCAAAGATGGATGTGGATGCTCAGTATGCGATGTTGGATACCGCTGGACACATCCTCACCGATAATCTCGAGGACATTGTCCGGCGATGGCCTGACTTCGATGAACTCCACCCATTCTTTCGAACGTTGGCAGATGCGATCGTCGGCATTCATGCACTTCGTTCGCACCTCGGTTCAGTGAATTGGGCTGCTCGCCAAATCGATACGATCGTCACCGAACACCGGGCTCGGTTTCGAGGCGAACCAGCGGTAGCGAAACAACAGCGAAAGCAGGCATTCGCGAGGATTGCGAGTATCATCGATGAGGTAGCCGAAGCGCTCGATGCCCTCGAGACCGCCAGGCGTGATCTAGCGAAGATTCCGGGAATCGATCCGACCGAACCAACGATCGTGATGGCGGGATACCCGAACGTGGGGAAATCGTCGTTTCTCAACGCAGTTACGAGGGCATCTGGAGCCATCGCTTCGTACCCATTCACTACCACAAAGATCGATATTGGTCACCTCGACCACCGCCATATCAGATACCAACTCATCGATACCCCCGGCCTTTTGGATCGGCCAGATAGCGAACGTAATCCGATTGAACGTCAGTCGATTGCCGCGTTGGAGTACCTCGCCGATTGTGTGCTGATGATCCTTGATGCAAGTGAGACGTGCGGCTATCAACTCGAGGACCAACTGGCGTTACGCGATCAGTTACTTGATCGGTTCTCGACGGTTGGGATTCCCGTGGTAACGGTCTGTAATAAATCAGATCTCTCGGTCGATACCGAGGCCGATTACTACATGAGTGTCACCGAAGACGACGAGGTTGATACCGTCCTTACGGCGTGCCTTGATGCGATCGATTATGAACCTGCACTCCCGTTTGAATCCTCCTAGCCAGACCGTTCACGAACGATGTAATTGACCTCTACCGTGACGGTTCGATCCAACCGTTCTACAATTTCGTCTGCGAACTGGTCAGCGATCGCAGGTGGTGAGCCTTCGATTGGATGGCTTACTGTGATTACAATTGTCTCGGGTTGTGCGAAGAACGGTCGGTCATTCCGGTCGATACTAACCTCGAGCACCTCCAGGTGCTCGTAGGCTGGATCTTCGAGGGTGGCGCTGATACCCGCGTGGATCTCATCGTCCTGCATAGAGGACTGATATGCTCCGAAGGTGACGACTCCGAGGAACAGTGAGATGACTAGGATCGCCACGGCAAGTGTACCGACACGTTTGATCGTCCTCGAACGTGCGGTCGACATCTCTACCCAGTTAGCTGGCCGAAAGCCCAT
>SKSH01000008.1 GCA_007118075.1 Halobacteriales archaeon | reverse complement strand
ATTCTCTGCACGAAGATCACCATGGACGACACCGTGTTCGTGCATAAGTGCGATCGAGGCAAACAGTTCCTCCTGCAGATCCGCACGCTGTTCGAGATCGATATCGGAGAGGGTCTCAAACTCCGGAAGATACTCCATCACCACGACGCCGAAGGTATCATGTTCGAAGCATTCGATCGGCTCTGGAGTGTTCAGCCCGATCTCACGCAATCGCTCGATCGCCTCCATCTCGTGGAGGGCCATCTCATACGGACTGTCAAAGCGGTCGAAAAATCCCTGTGAACCGCTCGAAAGTGCACCTAGGTTCCGTGCACCAGTGAACAACGCATGGACGAGGGCGTTTTGCGGTGTCACTACCTTGACGAAGTAATCCTCGTCGATGACGAAGGGGATCGAAGACCAGTTGTCCGTGTTGAGGAAGGTGACGTGGACCTCCTCACGGTCGAGCCGGTGAGCCACCTCGATGCAAACCTCCTCGAGGAGCTCCCAATCGAGGGTCCCTCTCACCAGCCGACGGACATCCATTGGATAGTTGTTCGGACTGCGAGTGTTAAAGAGGTTTCACCGGGACCGTCGAGACCGACCAAGGCTCAAACGCCCATGAGCTAAGGACCCCCACGGTGATCGCTCAACATGGACTATGAGGCGCCACAGTTCTTCCACGTGATGCGATACGCCACCGAGGCCGAAGGCGATGTCATCGATATGGTGAGCGGTGATCCCGACTGGGATCCACCGTCGGCACTCAGAGACGGACTTCGTGAGTTCGCTGACTTCGAACCGAAGCAGTTCCAGTATCCCCCGAGCGAAGGGCTTGATCGACTTCGTGAACTGATCGCCGATGATCAAGGGATCGACCAATCCCAACTCGTCATCACCCACGGTGCCGGGGAGGCGAACTACCTCGCCATGGCCCGTGCGTTCGAACGCGATGCGGGTGATGAGGCCGTCCTCCTCGACCCGGTCTATCCCTATTATCCGGCGAAGATCAACATGATCGGAGGGACCGTCCGAACCGTCCAGACGGCACCTGATGGTGATCTTGACGTCGATGTGATCGCTGAGGCGGTATCAACCGACACCGCGGTGATCGTCTTGAACACCCCAAACAATCCCACCGGTGCGGTCTATCGGATAGACGATATCCGTGCGGTCGTCGAGATCGCCGAGGACCATGACGCGTTGGTGGTGGTCGATGAGGTCTACGACAAGTTCGACCTCTCCGGACGCTTCACCAGCGCACAAACGATCGATTCAGACCACTGCATCGTCACCAGTGGTTTCTCAAAATCGATGGCCATCACCGGACTCCGCATCGGGTATGCCATCGCCCCAGCGGCCCACATCGGGGCGATGAAAGCACGACACATGATCACGACCGTCGCTGGCTCACGACCGGGGCAATATGCGGTTCTCAGAGCGCTCGAGGAGACCCCACCAAGCTACTACAGCACCACCAGGTCACTGATCGCCGAGCGCATCGAGGCCTTCACCACCGCCCTCGACGGTGTCGGTGCAGCGTACACCACGCCACATGGCGCCTTCTATGTCTTGGCTCGCTTCGATGGCTTCCCGGGTACGCTCGAGAACATCGAACGGCTCATCGACGAGGCCGGCGTCGCTGGCATGCCCGGTGATGCGTTCGGAGCGGGCAGGGCAGACTGGCTGCGCTTCGCGCTCGTCACCGATCGGACAACCGAGGCAGCCGACCGCCTTGGAGCATACTTCCAAGCGCGATGAGCCCACGGAACGGCCAGATCATCAATCCAAGCACCCGAAGACGAAATCCCGACCGCTTATCCCATCTGGGGCAGTGGTGACCTCCATGGAGTTCCGGTTGCCGAGCGAACACCGGATGATCCGGGACACGGTTCGCGAGTTCTGTGACGAGGAGATCGAGCCAATCGCTACCGAGATCGAGAGTGAGGGGCGATACCCTGTGGAGATTTTCGAAGCGTTGGCGGACCTCGACGTGATGGGTGTCCCCATCGATGACGCCTATGGCGGCCTTGGTGGTGACACGCTCATGTACTCGCTCGTCACCGAGGAGCTCGGGCGTGTCTCTGGGAGTATCGGTCTCTCCTACGCTGCGCACGTCAGCCTTGCGAGCAAGCCGATCGAGTACTTCGGGACAGCGACGCAAAAGGAGCGATGGCTGACCCCACTCGCAACCGGTGAGCATCTTGGTGCCTGGGCACTCACCGAACCAAGCAGTGGGAGCGATGCAAGCAGCATGGATACCCATGCTGAACCGACCGATGATGGGTGGATCCTCAACGGCACGAAACAGTTCATCACGAACGCGAGTGTCGCCGGCAGCGTCATCGTCAAGGCCGTGACCGATGCTGACGCCGGTTATGATGGCATCAGCACGTTCATCGTCGACTCCGAGGCCGACGACGGTTTCTCGGTGACGACGGAATGGCACAAGATGGGTCTCAATGCGTCACCGACGTGTGAGATCCAGCTCGATGATGTCTTCGTCCCCGACGATCGCCTGCTCGGCGAGGTCGGCGACGGTTGGGACCAGACCAAGAAGACCCTCGACGGTGGTCGCATCAGCATCGCCTCACTATCGGTCGGTATCGCGCAAGGAGCGTTCGATGCGGCCAGATCGTACGCGGTCGAACGTGAACAGTTCGGCCAACCGATCTCACGGTTCGATGCCGTGCGCGACATGCTCGTCGCGATGGACCGCAAGATCGAGCGCGCTCGGTTGCTCACTCACAAGGCAGCCTGGCTGGCAGACGAGGGAAAGGACGTGACCAGGGCCAGCTCGCTCGCCAAGCTCGATGCCAGTGAGACTGCCAGAGAGGTGGCCGAAGACGCCGTGCAGGTCCTCGGAGGATATGGATACACCGAGGATTTCGCCCCACAGCGCTTCTTCCGCGACGCAAAGCTGATGGAGATCGGCGAGGGTACCAGCGAGATCCAACGGCTCATCATCGGCCGCGAACTCGGGCTCTAGTTCATTCATCGAAGATCCTGCTTCGAACTCAGCCCCGAACCGGAGGTTCAAATCTGCTGCCACTGGTCGATGGATGAAGATATCGGCATCACGGGGGATGATCCGAGGAGTACTGCACATGATCCTGAGTTTCACGTCATCATGCGTCCCGTACTGCCACATCAGAATCGAACCAGGGTAGCGTATTGAAAGGACATCCAACTATATCTATGACTCAATCAAAACATCCATCATGGCGAAAGGGCCGGCGGCAAAAAACCCTGAGGTGCATACCAGCGATGACGTATTCACCGCCATCGGCAACGAGACGCGGATCGAGATCCTGAAGACGCTCGGTGAGGCCGGGAAGCCGCTCTCGTTTTCGGAACTTCGCCGACGCGTCGGTATGCGCCACTCAGGGCAGTTTGATTACCACCTGAAGCAGCTCAAGGGACATTTCGTCGACGATTCCCCTGAGGGCTACAAACTCACGATGCCGGGAGAGCGCATTATCGAGGGGATTTACTCAGGTGTTCTGACCAACGAGCAGATCGAAGAACGAGCCCACGCCGAATTCGAATGCTGGCAGTGTGGAGCACCAGTGAAGGTGATCTTACAATCTGGCTTCATTGACGCGTACTGTACCGAGTGCGTGGGTATGTACCCCAAACCAGAAGATCCGGGCAAGCAGGGGGCATTGGTGAGAGCCCATATTCCACCGGCCGGGTTAATCGGTCGGTCACCCGCGGAAGCTCTCAGCGTCGCACTGGTCAACACTCGACTCGACATGCTCTCCTATGCAAACGGCATCTGCCCTCGGTGTTGTGCGATGGTCGAGCACGAACTCGACGTCTGTGAGGACCACGATACAACCGATGAGATCTGTGATACCTGTGACCGGCTTTACGCCGTGATGCAGACGACTCGATGTGTGAATTGTATCGCCGCTTGGCATACCTCGATCGCCAACCTCGTTGCGGGTCATACCGCTGTCCTCACCTTCTTCTTTAAGCACGGGTGGAGTCTGGTAGATCCCTCACAGGCTTCGGAACCGAGCTGGGGGTACGAAGAGGAGGTCCAATCGACAGACCCACTCGAGGTACGGTGTTTCTTCTTGATCAAAGGTACTGAGTTAGTCGTCGACGTAGACGAATCATTGAACGTCAACATTGTCGAAGAAAACTGAGCACCCCGGCGACTCACGGTGGGATGTACTCGAATTCTGATCGGCGAGTTCAGTGTATGTGGAGTCAGTCGTGGCGTACCTATCCACCAAAGTTGTAGAATCAATGCATCATGCCGAGTCGTCGGCGCAGATGTGACAATGATATTGCACAAATGGATTTGCGCTCAACTTTATACAAAACTCCCTCGTGGTACCCATCGACCCGATCTTCTGGATGGTGGTCAGTGGCGATCGGGTCCACATACCAATTGGTGAGCCAATGCTATCGACAAGCGAACGGCCCACGAACCGCCCAGATGGAGGGCCTGCAGGTAGGCAGTCTGGGTTCGAGATCATTTGGCTTGACGACGCCAGTCTGCCGATCGATGGCCACGATCTTCACCGATCAACAGTTGCCGGTTGTCGAATCGGGCTGACAGACATCACATCTGACAATTTGGGGAGAACAACAATAATGACATCACGTAACCCACACGATAGACGCACCGTATTGAAAGCAATCTGCGCCGGTCTCTGTGGCCCCGCTACGGTCGGACTGGCCGGCTGCCTCGGGGATGATGACGACCCGGAGGCTACCCCGACGCCAACACTGGACCCAATACCGACCCCGACACCGGAGGAGGAGGTAGAAGAAGTTGTTACGGTCACCGCCGAACATCAACGGGCCAACGGCGGCCACTACATATTCGACCTAGATCGAGAGGAGATTCCTGCGGGCTGGACGACGTTCACCCTTGATAACCTGTCGGGTACGACCCATCACGGGCTAATCCTCAAGCTACCGGATGCGGTCGTCGACGGACTCGACGATTTTCCAGGAGCCACCCTCGAAGAGCGATACGTGAACGCGTTTTACGAGCCGTTACAGAATGCCTGGAATCATTGGACCGCCGGAGAGATTCCCCTCTGGGAGTTGTTCGGCATGCTGACGGAGGAGGACTCCCCCTACCGGCAGCCCGATATCGTACACCTGATCGAATACATCGGTGGACCGGGATTGGTCAGTAGTGGGGAGCAATCACGGACGACAGTCAACCTCGATCCAGGCAGATACATGATCGAGTGCTACGTGCTGGACGGTGACCACCAGTTCCACGTCGCTCACGGCATGCTCAAAGGATTCGAGGTCACTGAGACAGAATCTGAGATGGCCGAACCCGAGCCGACCCTCGAGGTGACCCTCTCGAACGAGAATGGGTTGACCGTGGGGTTCGATTCGGGAGAGGTCCAATCAGGACACCACATCTTCGGTGTGACGATCGAGAACAACATGATCCATGAACACGGCTTCTTCGGTCACGATGTACACCTCATCCGATACGAGGATGGCACCGATGCTGAACAGGTGGATGCATGGATGGACGTCGTCGATTCGGACGTGTACGATGACGAGTTCAGCGGTACGTACGCAGATCGCGGTGCCCACGTCTCAACGAGCGAGAATCCCGGACCTGCGACATGGCTTGGTGGGGTCCATGAGAACCTCCAAGGAATGGATGAAAACTTCATCGTGAACGAACCATACACCGCATACTTCGAGGCGGACCTCGAGCCGGGCACCCACGCACTCATCTCGGAGATCCCAGATCCACTCACCAAAGGATTCTTCATAGAATTCGAGGTGTCGTAGAAGGAAATCATTCGTCGCCGAGTCGAAAGCGTCGGTTCGACATTATGGGTGCTGAGCTAAGATCCGGTCGTTGCGGAGTGAATTAATTCACCCAGTCCACTGGCATACCTGCTGCTTGGTGGCGGTACTCTCAGTAAGCCTGAGATGAGTTGGCGAGATGAGCTCATCACCCTACCCGTCGGCGATATCAAGAATCCGCCTCGCCCGCTTGATGAGCGGTGCATCGATCATCTCGCCGTCGACACGGAGTACCCCTGCATCGCTGGCTTCGACTGCCTCGATGACCCGCCTCGCCCACTCGACCTGCTCTGCATCGGGGGTGAATGCCTCGTTGATCGGATCGAGCTGTGCCGGATGGATGGCGAGCTTGCCATCGAAGCCGAAGGTAGCGGCTTCGGTCGCATCTGACCTCACACGCTCAGTGTCCTCAAGGACGCTGGTGATCCCGTCGATGGCAATGATACCAGCAGCTGCCGCAGCAGCGACGGTCCGCTGTCTGGCATAGAGCAACTCCGTATTGGCCCGTGTTCTGATCCCGCCGACTGCTGCGATGTAGTCCTCACCGCCGAAGACCAACGTCGACACCCCGGATTCGTCGGCTATCGCTCGGGCATCGAGCACACCGGCGGGTGATTCGAGCAGACACCAAAGCTCGGTGTCAAAGCCCGCCGCCTCGATGTGTCTTCGGTACGCATCGACCGTCGAAGGGGTATTGACCTTCGGGAGGACGAAACCGTCGGGAAACGATCCTGCGGTCAGTGCTTTGAGCACCTCGAGGTCCTCCTGAGCACCGACCTCCGGTGGGTTGAGCCTGATGAGCACCTCGACCGAGGCCGTCTCAACGGCGGTCAGGACCTCGACGATCGTCTCACGGGCTGTGGGGGTGTCATCGGTGGACACCCCGTCCTCGAGGTCGAAGACGACGACATCAGCCGCTGAATCGAGCGCCCCCATGAGCATGTCATGCTGGTCTCCGGGGGTGAAGAGCACGCTCCGTCGTGGCATGTGTGAAAGCCCCGATGGGTGATGGTATAAGGATGGCCGTTGCTGACGCGTCGGCCGGCGGCTTTTTGGCGACGCCACGCACAGGCGCTGGCATGACCGGGCGCTGTTATGAGGAGTTCACCGTCGATGAGATCATCGAGCACCCTCGACGGCGGACGATCAGCGAGCGTGATAATCAGGCGTTCTGTGACATGACGATGAATCAACAACCGCTGCACCTCGATGCCGAGTTCGCCGCAAAGACCCGTTTTGGCGAGCGGCTCGTCAATGGCCTGTACACGATGAGCCTCGCCGTGGGGATGACCATCCCAGAGACGACCGACGGGACCGTCGTGGCGAACCTCGGTTACGATAACGTTGAGCATCCGGCGCCCGTGTTCCACGGGGACACCATCCGCGCTCAGTCGACGGTCGTCGACAAGCGGCTCACCAGCGATGAGGAACGGGGTGTCGTCACCATGCACGTCGAAGTGTTCAATCAGGACGACGAACTCGTCTGTCGATTCGACCGGACGGTGCTCGCAGAGCGGAACCCTAACTGAGGAGGGGTCCAACCAAACCGGAGTTCTCTCCCTGGTGCGAAGTGTCAACCATGTAGCTGAATCTCATCATCACCACAAACGACCCTGAGACCGTCTTCAATGCGTTCCGACTCGCGAACAAAGCGCTCGAGGTAGGCCACAACGTCGAGACGTTCCTCCTTGGTGATGGCGTTGAGGCTGCCGATCTCACTCACGAGAAATTCAATCCACGTGGTGTCCTCCGTAAGTTCATCAACGAGGGTGGTGTGCTGGCAGCCTGTGGGACATGCATGGATTCGCGGGATATCGAAGAGGGTGAACTGCGACCACGGGTAACGATGGGCGACCTCCTCGAACTCGTTGAGACCCGAAATCAAGTGCTTACGTTCGGATAACCAACCGGTCCCCGCTCACTCCACCGCAAGGTCGAGCGGATCGAGGTGGATATTGGTGTGCTCGGCGATTGCGTCGATGAACAATCCGACCGGTGGGAGCTCCCAGTTCGGCGTCGGTGGTGACTCCCAAACGCGTCTGACGACCCAGTCGCCGTCGATGAATACCCACGCCCACGATGGGGTCGTTCCATGGCCCTCCCAGTTGTCGATGGCGAGGCCGTAATTGCTCGCCGCACCGGTGTGGAAATCGCTCAATAGCGCCAGATCGAGGTCATACTCTGCCGCATATTGATGATGTGAGAAGATGCTGTCACCGGTGAGCCCCCAGATCGTCAATCCCTGTCGGTTCGTCCAACCACGGTCACCAAATGCGATGAAGGTGTCCGTCGGGAGCTTCAGGAAGTCGGTCGGGGCGAACACGAGCAAGACCGCCTCGCCGTACTCGAGCACCCGATGTAGATCGTACATGGCGAACTCGCCCCGGTCCACCCCTGGGCGCTGAAAATCTGGGGCAATATCGCCGGGCTCGACCCGGTCAGACTCCGGACCCATCTCAGAGGATCGTCCCGTGCTTCTTGTCCGGTCGAAGCTTCGTGACCTCGCGGTAGTGTTCGAAGCGAGCAAGGAGCTCCGCTCTTAGCTGGCTCGGTGGGACGATATCGTCAATGACGACCTCACTTGCCATCCGCTTGGCATCGATATCTCGGCGGTACTCCTCACGCAGTTCCTGTTCGCGCGCTACGCGCTCGTCCGCATCTTCGATGGCATCGAGCTTCCGCTTGTAGACCGCATTAATCGCCGCCTCGGGCCCCATGATGGCGATCTCACCCGATGGCAGCGAGAGGACGCTCTCGGTATCGTAGGCAGGACCGCTCATCGCATAGATACCAGCCCCATAGGCCTTGCGGACGATGACACTCTGCTTGGGTACCGTCGCCTCTGAAGTGGCGTAGATCATCTTCTTGCCGGCCTCGAGGATGCCATCCTTCTCGACCTGGCTTCCAGCCATGAAGCCCGGCGTATCACAGAGGTACAACAGGGGGATCTCGTACGCATCGCACGTCCAGATGAACTCCGCGGCCTTGCGGGCTGAGTCGGGGAAGATCGCCCCGGCACGGTGATTTGGTTGATTCGCGACGATGCCGATGGGTCGGCCGTCCATCCGGGCGAAGGCGGTGACGATCTCCGGGCCATATGCGGCTTTGAGCTCGAACGTCGAGTCTGCATCGACGATCCGATCGATTACATCCCAGATGTCATAGCCACGGTTGGGTTCCTGTGGGACGACCGAATCGATACCCTCGGGAGACCTGGCTGGTGGTTGCGATCTCGTCCTCGGTGGAGTTTCTCCCGCCCGATCTGGGAGGTAGCCGATCAGGTCGGCGACGAGCTCGCGGGCGTGTTCTTCGTCGCTAGCGATGAGATCGGCGCTGCCTGAATGTGTAGCATGTACCTCGGGGCCACCGAGGGTCTCGAGATCGATGTCCTCGCCGGTCACCATCTTGACCATGCGTGGGCTCGCGATCGCCATCGAGGACATCCCCTCGACCATGACGGTGAAATCCGCGAATACCGGCGTGTATGCAGCGCCGGCGATACACGGGCCATAGAGGACACAGATCTGCGGGACGTAACCAGACAGCAACGAGTGGTTGTAATAGTACTTCCCGATGCCCTCACGATTGGCGAAGAAGCCGGTCTGTTGGTCGATACGGCCGCCTGATGAGTCCATCAGATACAACACCGGTCGGCCGGTCTTCATCGCTCGTTCTTGCATGCGGAGGAACTTCTCGACCCCTTTCTCGGCCATGCTCCCGGCCTTGACCGTGAAGTCGTTGGCCATCACATGAAGGTCGCGCCCCTCGAACGTGGCAGCCCCGGTCAACAATCCATCTGCAGGCAATCGATCCTCGGCATCCCACTCGGCGAAGCGGCCATCCTCGAAGTTGAGGCCATTCTCACCGAACCAGAGCTCGAGGCGATCGCGGACGAAGAGCTTGCCCTGCCCGGGTAGGCGCTCTTTGTATTTCTCATGGCCACCCTCCTCGACCTGTCGGATGTCCTCCCAGAGCTGCGCTTCACGTTCGGTCGGCCCGAGGTCATCCTCCTCGGTTGATGGGGGTTCGGCCGTCGACCCTTCGACGGCGATGGCGTCTGATGCATCCCCAGCGAAGACCTCGACTTGCTCACCGAAACGCTCAGCGAGTGCCGAGGCGATGGCGTGCGCCTCCTCCTCACTGGCATCCTCACCGATACGAACTCGCATAGCGATAGGCTACACGGTGAGATAGAAACCGTTTGCCCTTGGGATGCGACGCGAATATCGAATGCACAGTGTAAAACCAAGTTTTCAGTAAATTCAGGACTTAT
>SKSH01000071.1 GCA_007118075.1 Halobacteriales archaeon | reverse complement strand
TATCGACGCGATACACGGGTAACCGGGACACATATCCTCGCAGTATCGGTGTTGAAGTATAATGATTCGGAGCATTAAATTTCTTTAATACATCTGGTACATAATATGGCTCAAATGACCGTTTTATCTTGACTCGGATTGATTAGCCTTGATGAACTCATCATGCTTCATGGCGGTCGAATCGGATTATCGACAGGTGATCGGACTTCTCGCAGAGGATCGTCGGATGGATATCATCTATGCCCTCATCGATCACCGCGGCCAGGACCAATCGTTCGATGGATTGACCCATACCGAGCTGTACACCGCCTCGGGTATCGACGACAAGGGCAACTTCAACTATCATCTCGATTTACTGCTCGAAACGGTCATCGAGAAAGATAGTGGCCGATATGACCTCACTCAGTTCGGCGAGCTCGTCTCCGGCGCACTGCTTGCGGGCATCACGCCAGGGGCTGTCAGCTCCCTTGAGGTAGATGATTCATGCCCTGGCTGTGGCTCGACGGTTCTCGCAGTGTTCAACGCAGGCAAGACTGTCATCAGATGTGAAGATGGTCACCTATTGCTTGGATCGTGTCTTCCTCCTGGTACCGCAGATGGTCGAACCGGTGATGAGGTCTATCGGCTCGCTTGCAGACATTTCCAGCAGGTAATAGAACTGTCACTCGCGAATGTTTGTGCCAAGTGCTACGGACGCGAGACTGGGTCGTTCGAGCCTGTCGACCATGACGATTCCTTCCCGTATCGGTACCGGACCCATTGTCATCGGTGTGGACACGGTTTTGCCACGTGTCCATACGCCATGGTACTCCGCCATCCTGCGACCATCTCGTTCTGCCACGAGCACGGGATTGATCCACTGGCGCTCGCCCCGTGGGAGCTCCCATTCGATGATGTCGAGCAATCGGTCGTCACCGAGGATCCACCCTTGTTCGAGGTCGTGCTTTCCATCGACGATGAGGTGTTACGGCTCCACCTAGACCGAGCTGGGACCGTTATCGAGACCCACCAAGAACGCTCAAAGATTCCGGCTGCTGATTGAGCAACGGCACCTTGCCATGGGTTCAACTCCTGAGGAATGAGAATATTACCAGGATGACACCTGTCGTAGTGGCCCCGACCCCAACTGCCAGCACGATCGTCGAGAGCAGATCACCGTAGACAAGGAAGCCGAGCAGTCCACCGAGAATTGCGGCGATGATAGCGACCACTTTGACAATGGTGTCGTGCGGGTCGTACACAGTCTCACACGAACTGGGGATGTTCACTCAAGTGCATCGGGAGGTACCGTGACCGTCGGGGGAAGGCATCCAGCTCCTCCTCAAGGTGTTCGATGAGTGCATCGAGTGTCATCTCGAGTTCGTCGTCTTCCGCTCGGATGTTGACCCCGAGGGTGTCTCCCTCGACCTCACGGTCGCCGACCACGATGTAGTACGGCACCCAATCGGTCTCAGCACCAGCGATACGCTTGCCGACCGATTCGTCTCGGTCGTCGATATCAGCTCGGATGTCGGCCTCCTCGAGCTGGTCGGCCATCACTTCGCAGGCCTCACCGTGGAGGTCCGGCCGGACGGGGACGAACCGAACCTGGGTTGGTGAGAGCCACGTCGGGAATCGAGGGATCTCCTGTTTTGCAGCAGTCTCTAGGATGGCACCGGTGACGCGCTCGATACTCCCCGATGGCGAGTAGTGCAAGATCGGTGGATGATACGTCTCCTCGCCAGCGTGGTACTCGATTCCGAACCGTTCTGCGCTCTCGACGTCGATCTGGACGGTGGGATTCTCCATCGGTCGTCCGAGGCTATCGATGACGGCGAAGTCGACCTTCGCAGACCAGTAGTGATGACGCGTCGGTAGTACTTCGATGAGCGATGGCTTGTCGAAGTCCGCGACGAGTTCTTGCACCCATGCCTCATTCTCGTCGAAGAATTGGCGGGTCATTCGGATCGCTGGCTCGTAGTTGACACCAAGGTCGTCTGCGGTCGATAATGACAGCTTGGCCTGTCGCTCGAGCTCTTCGCGGGCCTGATCCATATCACGAGTGGCGGTGTGCATATCCGGCATGGTGAACGCACGTTGGCGCTTGAGTCCAACCACCTCACCACGTTGCTCACGACGGAACGAGTAGGTGGACATCTCGTAGATTCGAAGCGGGAGATCGTTCTCCGTGATGTACATATCGTGCATGATGGAGAACTGACCGAAGCAAGCAGCGAAGCGGAGCATCATCCGGCGGTCTCCAGATTCGAATCGATACTGGCGCTCACCGAACTTCCCAGCGTGTTCGTCGATCGCTCGCACGCCGAGATCATACATGATTGGCGTCTCGACGGGCATGCCACCGTAGTCAACGATGAGGTCGTCGACCCAGTCCATCAGGCAGTCACGAACGAGCTTGCCTCGTGGATACCACCGTAGGTTGCCTGCATCGGACATATCATCATAGCCGACAAGTTCTTTATCGCGCATGATCGCGAGGTGTGGCGGCTCCTCTCCTGGGCTTGCCTGCACATCCTCGACCTCATCCCCGATGAATGCCTGCATATCGTCTGAGACATCGGATTTGGCCCCAACGGCATCGTGGAGCTCACCGTCTGGGGTCATGATGTGCCATTCACTCGGCTCGCGATCGGCCGTTGACTCCGGTGCCTCTTCCTCCTCGTCATGGCCTGAGACGTGACGAGACAGTTCTGACAGCGGGTGGCCCTTACACCGAACCTCGAATGCCTTGTACCAGCCAAACGGCGCACGGAGCACCTCGTGGTCGGTCCCGATGTCGGCCTCGAGTGCCTGCATCACCGCTTTAGCGACATCTGGCGGCGCGAGATCATCACTGAGATGTGCATAGGGGTAGAGCACGACGCGGCTGGTCTGGAGCTGCCCGGTGACATCACGAATCTCGGTTGCCGCGTTGGTGACCACCGCATCGGGGTCGTCAGCATCGGCCGATTCAACCGTGATGAACGTCACCGCACAGTCCTCCATCCGCCCGTCGAGTGGGACCCCCTCGTGTTCGGCGAGGTCGCCGATCTCCTCGGTGACCTCAAACTCGAGGTGGTCAGAGTGGATAAACAGCAGACGCATACCAAACGGATACCGACGACCGGTAAAAAGCGTGCCGAAGGCTCAACCCTCTCTGCAAGTTGAATGGTCCGGTATCGAAAGGCCACATTTTAGCTAGCTGAACTTTGAATGCACTGTCGGCTCTGGTCTCTCCCATGCGACGACGCCGCCTCCTCACCGGTGGCTTTGTTGGCCTGATGGCGTTGACCTCCGGTTGTCTCGAAGGGATCGACGCTCCGGGTGAGAACGAGACGCCCTCAGCCACTCCCACCCCACCACCGCCTGGCGAAGCGATCTCCTATCACGAACTGACTGACCATGGACAGGTGTTCATCGATGCCGCAATGGATGGACACACGGTGCGTTATGTCGATATCGATGGGGAACGTCGGTATCTCTCCACTGACGATGATGGGTTCTTCATCGATGATGACCCATTGCTCCCTGGAGATTCATCCAAACTGCAAATGATACTCAGTGGCGATGCACTGCTCGAGCACGATGATGACTTCTATTCGATGCTATTCGCCACGGGTCACGGTCCTGTCGGCTTCACCCTTGAGACAACTCAACTCGAGGAGTGTCCGTCGGAGACAGTCGAGGTCGATGAGCTCCCAGAAGATGAGATCGCATTGGCCGGGGAACTCCTTGGGGCAACCACCCTCTCCGTCGCTGAACCGGATTTCGAAGCAGTGTTGAAGACCGAACACACTCTACCAGATGATTCGCTGTTGGAACTCGCTGTGGTGGCCATGGAGCAGGATACCTGCCTCACCGAGGATGAGACCCCGTATCAGCTGTTCTTGGAGGAGCACTTTTTCTTTATGGACGATTACAAGTTACTCCCGGTCGAGGGAACGAACTAATTTGCCGTTCGAAAACGCTTTTGCCAGTGACTGACCACACACGGTATGCCCGAGGAGTTCCAGACGGGGTATGACCCGTCGAAGGGAGATAACTTCATTTTCGTCACTGGAGGGGTGATGTCCGGCCTTGGCAAGGGAATCACCGCGGCCAGCATCGGCCGATTGCTCACCAATGCCGGGTTCGACGTGACAGCGGTCAAGATCGATCCGTACCTCAACGTCGATGCCGGGACGATGAACCCATATCAACACGGGGAGGTGTACGTGCTCAAAGACGGGGCAGAGGTGGACCTCGATCTCGGCAACTACGAGCGCTTCCTCGATATCGATATGACGGCCGATCACAACATCACGACCGGGAAGACTTACCGGCACGTCATCGAGAAAGAGCGCGCCGGTGATTACCTCGGCCGGACCGTGCAGATTATCCCACACATCACCGACGATATCAAGCGCCGGATCCGTGAGGCGGCCGATGGCACCGACGTCTGTATCGTCGAGGTCGGGGGGACTGTCGGGGACATCGAGGGAATGCCGTTCCTTGAGGCACTCAGACAGTTCGCTCACGAGGAAGATCCATCCGATGTCCTCTTCGCCCATGTGACGCTTGTCCCGTTCTCGAAAAATGGCGAACAGAAGACCAAACCAACCCAACATAGCGTGAAGGAGCTACGGTCAATCGGACTCCAACCAGATCTATTGGTCGGGCGCTCCCCAACGCGGCTCGACCCCGAGACCAGGCGGAAGATAGCCCTCTTTTGTGACGTCGAGCCCGGTGCCGTCTTCTCGAACCCTGATGTTCCCGATATCTATCGCGTTCCACTTGTCCTCGAGGACGAGGGGATGCACGAATTCGTCATGGCCCATCTCAACCTGCATGACCGGGCTGCGGCCCCGAGCGACCGTGATACTAGCTGGCGGGAGATTGTCACACGAGAACCTGAGACGTCCCTCGAGATCGCGCTCGTCGGGAAGTACGGCCTGGAGGATGCATACATGTCAATCCACGAGGCACTCAAACATGCCGGCTTCGAGCTTGGCGTCGATATCTCCGTTAACTGGGTGGCCAGTGATGAGATGAATGACGAACACCACGATCGCTTGACGAACGCCGCTGGAGTCGTCGTCCCCGGTGGATTCGGCAGCCGTGGGACCGAGGGGAAAATCGCCGCCATCGAGTACGCTCGGACCGAATCCATCCCGTTCCTTGGCTTGTGCCTTGGCTTTCAGATGGCCGTCGTCGAATACGCCCGGAACGTCCTCGACCTTGAAGGAGCTCATTCAGCCGAAGTGGATTCAGATACACCCTACCCAGTCATCGATCTCCTTCCAGAGCAGGTGGACCTCGACGACATGGGTGGGACGATGCGATTGGGTGCACACGAGACCAACATCGAAGCCGATACACTCGCATCGAAGATCTACGGTGGGACCACCTGTGTAGAGCGACATCGACACCGCTACGAGGTCAACCCAGAGTACATCGATGAACTCACCGAAGCGGGATTGATCTTCTCCGGTTGGTGTGGCCCACGTATGGAGATCCTCGAGCTCGAGGATCACCCGTTCTTCATCGGGACCCAGTTCCACCCCGAGTTCCGTTCACGGCCGGGTCGAGCCAGTCCACCGTTTGTCCACTTCACCCGAGCCGCGATGTCGATGCAGAAACGACCTGCTGGAGGCGTTGAGCTTTAGGACGATGGACGATCCAACCACATTCATCGAGGACGCGATCGAGGAGATCTCCGAGCAGGTCGGCGACCGTCGAGTCCTGATCGCCCTCTCTGGGGGTGTCGATTCGTCGGTCACCGCCGAACTCACCCACCGTGCCATCGGCGACCGGCTCACCCCGGTCTATGTTGACACCGGTTTGATGCGGAAAGATGAGACAGCGCAGATCAGCGATACGTTCGACCACATGGATGATCTCCGCATCGTCGAGGCACAGGATGCGTTTGTCGATGCCCTCGCCGGCGTCACCGATCCAGAGGAAAAGCGCATGGTCATCGGCGAGCAGTTCATCCGGACCTTCGAGGAGGTCGCCCGCGAGGTCGATGCCGAGGTGCTTGCTCAGGGGACGATCTATCCCGATCGCATCGAGAGCGAGGGGAACATCAAGTCACATCACAACGTCGGTGGCCTACCCGATGTGGTCGATTTCGAGGACATCGTCGAACCGGTGCGCGAGCTGTACAAGGATGAGGTCAGACAGGTGGCCAGATCCCTCGGTCTTGAGGAGCTCATCTCCGAGCGGATGCCGTTCCCCGGTCCCGGACTGGCCGTCCGGGTCGTTGGTGAGGTCACCAGGGAGAAGCTCCATGTCGCCAGAGAGGCGACTCACATCGTCGAGGAGGAGCTCGAGGAGCACGAACCATGGCAGGCATTCGCGGCGGTTCTTGCCAAAGGTACTGGTGTCAAGGGCGACAACCGCGTCCACGGGTGGATCGTCTCAGTCCGGTCAGTCGAGAGTCGAGACGGGATGACTGCTCGTGCACAAGAGCTCGACTGGGGTACGCTCCAGCGCATTCAAAGCCGGATCACCGGACAGCTCGATGACGTGGCTCGTGTCGTCTACGACGTGACGCATAAACCTCCCGCGACGATCGAATATGAGTGACGTCATCGTCATCGGGTCGGATGAGCACGGTCTGACCGAGCTGATCAATCAAACGGTGCTCTCAGCCACACATCTTCCAGGAGAACCGATCGGTGCCGATCTGGTCGAGGCAGGCATCGAGGCTGCGAGCGCACTCGTCATCACCAACGCCTCACTCGCCACGACAGTCTCGGTTGCGAAAGAGCGAAACGACGGGCTCACCGTCGTGTTCTACTCTCGTGGTCGGCTACCGCCGTATGCCAGTCGACAGGCCGATCTCGCCATCGATCCAGCATTGGTTGATCCAGATGAGGTGGTCGATGCGGTGGTCGACCGACTCACCACCACTGGTTGAACGGCATCGGTTCCAAAACGTTTTCTCAACACCGTTGGACCCTCTGCGTATGAAGGCGGTCCAGTTCAGCGGTCATGGTGACCGGGATGTCATCGAGTACGGCGAACACCCCGACCCGGAGATTGGGGCTCACGAGGTGCTCGTCGAGATCAAAGCTGGTGCACTCAATCACCTCGATCTGTGGACACGCCGTGGTCTCCCCGGCCTCGATCTGACCTTCCCTCATGTTCCAGGGAGCGATGGGGCTGGAGTCGTCCGTGAGGTCGGTGCACACGTCCAACGGTTCGAACCAGGTGATCGGGTTGCGTTGCTCGCTGGTGTCTCCTGTGGACGGTGTGAGTTCTGCCGCAAGGGAGAAGACCCACTGTGCGATCGATATCATATCATCGGTGAGCACACCTCGGGAGTGCATGCTGAGTACGCTTCCATCCCGGAGGCGAACCTCGCACCAGTCCCGTCACACGTCGACTGGTCGACCGCTGCTGCCGCGCCGCTCGTGTTCATGACTGCCTGGCGGATGCTCATCAATCGTGCCTCGGTCACTCCGGGGGACTCCGTGCTCATCCACGGCTCGACAGGTGGGGTGGGACACGCGGCCGTGCAGATCGCCAACCACGCTGGCGCCACCGTCTACGCCACCGGTGGACTCGATGAGAAACTCGCCGTGGTCGCCGACCTTGGTGCTGATGTCTGCATCAACTACGAGACCGATTCGTTCAAAGATATCATCTACGAGGAGACAAAGGGACGCGGGGTTGACATTGTGATCGACCATGTCGGCGAGGCCACGTGGGATGACTCCTTGAAGTGCCTCGTCAAGGGTGGTGAGCTGGTGACCTGTGGAGCGACCACCGGTGGGATGCCACCAACGAACGTCAACCGCCTGTTCTGGAAGCAGCTCACCATCCACGGTTCCACCATGTCAACACTCGGTGAGGCAGAACGGGTGCTCGAGTTGGTCTGGCAGGGCGAGTTCGAACCGGTCATCAGAGCCGAGTTACCAATGCAAGAGACCGCCGAGGGTCACCGACTGCTCGAAGAGCGAGAGGGAGTCGGCAAGGTCGTGTTGCTCGCAGAGTGATCTGATGGTCTCACCGCGCACGTCCGAATGGGTCCTCGTTGGGGCGGTGGCGACCGCATTCTTGTTGATCCCGATGATCATCATCTGGCAGCCACCTGCGTTACCGTTCAGATTCTCCTTTATCATCCTCCCGCTTATCCCGGCGGTCGGGCTCGCCCTCCTGGCGGTGTGGTTCGCCCTTCGTCGGCGACCTTGACGGGCAATCCGAACCCTTAGGACCGCTGCCGGGGTCAACCCTCCGTATGGCGACACCAGTGGCCGAGGCTGCCGATGTCACCTTCAGTTACGACAGCGAACCGGCCGTCGATGGTGTCTCGTTCTCGCTCCCGGCCGGGACTGCCGCGGCACTCCTCGGACCGAACGGTGCCGGGAAGACCACGTTCATCCGGCTCCTGACCGGGATACTCACCCCGGACGATGGGTCGGTGCGCCTCTTTGGCGGCGATTTAACCGAGGCAGATCGTGCCAGGTTGGGTGTGCTTCCACAGGGGTTCACCCCGCAAGCACGGCTCACCCCGCGGGAGTTGCTCGAGTACTACGGTGGGCTGTACCCCGAGAGCCGGTCGGTCACTACTGTACTCGAGGAGTTGGGGATCGAGTCGGCAGCTGATCGCCAGTATCGCCGACTCTCTGGTGGCCAGCAACGACGAACCTGTCTCGGGATCGCCCTCATCAACCGGCCTCGCTTCCTTGTACTCGATGAGCCGACCGCTGGGATCGATCCCGGTGGCAAACGTGCCCTCTGGCGATATCTGCCGAAACTGGTAGATGCAGGGACGACCCTCCTGGTCACCACCCACGACATGGTCGAGGCCGAACGCCTCGCCGACCGGATCGGGTTCTTCCATCAAGGTGAGCTCCTCGCGTTCGACACCGCCGAGGCGCTCGTCGAGGAGTACCTCGGTCAACGTCATCTCATCATCGAGACGTCAGCACCTGCTCATATCGCCGAAAGACTCGAGGCCGCCTCGATGACCGACGAGGCCGTCCGTGTCGAGGGGGTCACCCAGTCCGAACTCGGTGGACTGGTTGACCAGGTACTCGATGTGGGTGTCGAGGTAACAGCGCTACGCTGGGAGCAACCACCACTCGAGGAACTGTTCACCACGATGATCGAGGGAGGTGGGGGGACGTGAGTCGGTTGGATCGACTTCGGGCTGAATCGCTGGCGGAGTTCAGGTCGTTCACCAGGCATCGAACAGCATTGTTCTTCACGTTCGTGTTCCCGCTCCTCATCGTCGGTGCATACGTTGCTGCCATCAACGCCGGTGATGGGGAGTTCCTCGGAGAAGCGGCAGCCTACTACCTCCCCGGCTTCCTCGCACTTGTGTTCGTCTTCACCCCACTTTCGAGGATTGACGGATCGATCCCCCGCGACCTCGAGGCCGGCCGACTAGAGAAGCTTGCGACGACCCCGCTTCGACCGGTCGACTGGCTGCTCGCAAGGACGATCGTCGCCGGCGTGCTCGCTTCAGTCCCCGCCGTTGCACTCCTCCTCATCGCCGTTGTTGCCACCCCGGTGTCGATGCATCTCTCACCATGGATACTGCTCCTATGTGGTTCGTTGTTGGTCACCTTTGCAGGTGTCGGGGCGATCATCGGTCGATTGGCTGACTCTGAGGATGGTGCCATCGCGGTGGGTAATGCCATTGGCTTCCCCCTCGTGTTCTTCTCGGAAACCCTCATCCCCTCCGATGTCGTCCCAACCTCGATCCAACCGGTGCTCGAGCTCTCACCGGTAACGCACTTCGCACGAGCGGGGCGGACTGCGTTTTCGGGTGGCACGCCAGCCGTCGGCGAGCTTGCGGTGGTCGGAATCGTGGCCGTCGTCGCATTCGCAGTGGGTGTCAGACTGCTCCCGATGATTCGTCGATGAGGGAAATACCGGGCGTGACTCGCACCGTCAGATGAAGATTACTCACACGACGAACTCGACGTTAGTCATCTAAAAACGACCCCCTTCTAGTTCCCCCGAAAGACCTCGATATTCCATCAGTTGCCGGTTGCAATTCGCTTCACGATAATCAGGCAAAAGCCGGTCCAGTTGACCCTCGTAGTGATTCCTGGATCGAACAAGACATCGAGCTCATCGGTCAAGATTCCATCGTCGTCATCGGCATCCTCGGTTGTGATCGAGACTCCCTG